>NZ_JAWRXV010001535.1:0-242 GCF_046534875.1 Paraburkholderia sp. SIMBA_054
TCGAACGAAGCGGATGCGATCTCGTGCGCGCGATCATGGGCGATCGAATGGTGCGATGAAGCGGCGTCGCAGGTGTCGAGCGAGGCGTCGTCGGAATAACTTGCGTGCAGGGAGGACATACTGTGGCGACGCTGCGCATTGCGACGTTCAACATCAATGGAATCCGCTCGCGTCAGGCCGCGTTGCTGCAATGGCTCGAGCGCGAGGCGCCGGACATTGTCTGTCTGCAGGAATTGAAGGCG
>NZ_JAWRXV010001536.1:0-242 GCF_046534875.1 Paraburkholderia sp. SIMBA_054
GTGGTTCGTTCGGGGCGGGCAACTACTCGATGTGCGGACGGGCGTACTCACCGCGGTTCCTCTGGACCTGGCCTGCGAGCCGCATCTCTGTGATGGGCGGAACGCAGGCCGCATCAGTGCTCGCCACGGTCAAGGAGGATCAACTGTCCGCTCGAGGCGAGTCGTGGAGCGCCGAGGAGCGCGGCGAGTTCGAAGCGCCGATCCGTGAGCAGTACGAGCGCCAGGGGGAGCCCTACTACGCG
>NZ_JAWRXV010001537.1:0-242 GCF_046534875.1 Paraburkholderia sp. SIMBA_054
TGGACGTGCGCCAAGCGCTGACCGACCTGGGTCTCGACGACGAAACGTGCTCGCGCATCGGCATACGGCTATACAAGGTGGGTTGCGTCTGGCCGCTCGAAGCCCAAGGCGCGCAAGCCTTCGCTCGCGGCCTCGACGAAATTCTCGTGGTCGAGGAAAAGCGCCAGATTCTCGAATACGCAATCAAGGAAGAGCTTTACAACTGGCCTGACGCGCAGCGTCCGCGTGTGTTCGGCAAGTTC
>NZ_JAWRXV010001538.1:0-242 GCF_046534875.1 Paraburkholderia sp. SIMBA_054
TTATCCAGAGTATCATTATAATTGTTATGGTAATTGGCATTATGGAGGATGGATTAATGAATACAATGGAACGTCAATACATGATATTCATTATTCTGAATCGGAACGAATGAGTTGGGTGAGCAGTGGATTAGATCATTTAGGGCATGAGATAGATCATGCAGTGCATCATCCTTCTTCTGTAATACCTCCTGTGTGTCACGGTCATACTGGATACCTGACAAATAAGTTTGAATTAGAAC
>NZ_JAWRXV010000239.1:0-480 GCF_046534875.1 Paraburkholderia sp. SIMBA_054
TATCGGGAGCAGCGAGAATCGCTTCAATATGCTCGCGAGACAGAGATCCGACGAGAGGCTGCTCGAAGCGCTTCATGGGTATCGCCAATACAGACCGCACGGTCGCCAGCGCCGAGGGCTCCTCGGAGGAAACATATTCCATGAACGACCGTATGGCGGCGAGCCTCGCGTTGCGGCTGCGGATGCAATTATGGCGATCCCGTTCGAGGTGGTGGAGAAACGCGAGAATGAACGACGCGTTCAGATCTTCGATAGCAATATTGGAAGGCCGCTTGTGCAATCGTTGATATGCAAAGGCTAGCAACAGGCGAAAACTGTCGCGGTAAGCGGTCACGGTGCAGTGGCTTACGTGTTGCTGTAGCAGAAGGCGTTGGGTAAAAAACTTCTGCAATAAAACGGGAAATGGTTGTGTGAGAGACTTGCTCATGATGTACCTCTCCGACAACTCACGAAGCGCTGAGCTGCGATAGCTAACAGCTC
>NZ_JAWRXV010001539.1:0-242 GCF_046534875.1 Paraburkholderia sp. SIMBA_054
GTCTGCCGCACAGTCGGTGGTGTTGATGTTCCTCGTCATCGTGCTGACGGTGGTGCAGTTCCGCTATGTTGAAAGCAAGGTGCGTTACCAATGATTGAGAACCGTCCGTGGCTGACGATATTCAGCCATACCATGCTGATCCTCGGGATCGCGGTGATCCTCTTCCCGCTGTACGTGGCGTTTGTCGCGGCGACGCTGGATAAACAGGCCGTCTATGCCGCGCCGATGACGCTCATCCCCGG
>NZ_JAWRXV010001540.1:0-242 GCF_046534875.1 Paraburkholderia sp. SIMBA_054
CAGGAGGCATTAGTTCCGCTATTTACGAAAGTTTGGAGAAGGTTTATGTGGCGCTAGCCGAATGGCCGGGAGAAGTGGACGAAGCGACGGTCGACCGCGTGCTTGCCCTATTGTATCCGCATATCCTGTTTGCACTGGAACAAGACATTAGCGATATCGCGAGCGATTTAGTGGAAGCCGTCTTGCAATGGAATGAAGAAGGCAAATTTGCCAGCAAGTTTTATGAGTTCATTGACAAAGTG
>NZ_JAWRXV010001541.1:0-242 GCF_046534875.1 Paraburkholderia sp. SIMBA_054
TCTTGCTTCTTCCAAGTCGATCGTCCTTCCGTCATCGCTTCCCGCCAATTTGCCTTTGCTGAGCAGCGGCAAACATGCCGTCGCCAACAGCAGCGTCAAGAGAATGGTCCCGACTGCCAGGAATAGCAGCAGAGAGCGCTCGGGGAAGATGTAGCCGCCATCTACAATCATCGGCAAGGACAGAATCCCGACCATGGTCACCGTCCCGCGCACACCTGTCAAACTGACGAATAAAGTCAATT
>NZ_JAWRXV010001542.1:0-242 GCF_046534875.1 Paraburkholderia sp. SIMBA_054
GCCGCGCCGCCGGCCCACTGCACGGCGGTGCCGAGCAGCACGTAGTACAGCAGGTTGCCGAGCAGGCTCAGTCGGGCCAGGGTCCACCAGTCGGCCGCTTGCATCGGCGCGACCGCCCGCCGCCAGCGCGGCGCCAGCACCAGCATCGCGATCAGCCCGTAGGCGAGGTAGCGCGAGACCGACATCTGCAGCGGGGTGAAGTCGCGCAGCAGCTGCGGGGCGAGGAACACCAGCCCCCACAG
>NZ_JAWRXV010001543.1:0-242 GCF_046534875.1 Paraburkholderia sp. SIMBA_054
GTAAACTTCGTGCGGTTTATAAGGCGGATTTGTGCCGATCATGCCCTGACAGCTGCCATCAGGCCGGGCACGCCGACAAGGCTAATGGCCCTTTTGTTATTATTGGCGAGCGCCGTCAGGCTGAACGGTGAGGTTGCCTCCGGAACCGCTGTTGTCGCCAACGCGTTCCTCCTTGGCATCGCCGTTGTCAAGGCGCTTCATGTAGTCGGCTAGCTTCTCGTCGGCCTCGCGGATGAATTTCT
>NZ_JAWRXV010001544.1:0-242 GCF_046534875.1 Paraburkholderia sp. SIMBA_054
TGAGCGTCTTCGATGGAACCCGACAGGTAAGTCGCGGCGCCTTGCTGCGCGCGCACCTCGCCGATCTGACCGAGGAAGTCGGAAAGCCGCGTCTTCGCGATGGGCACGCCCCACACGCCGCCGAGATACGTGATGCCCGCGGACGTATCGCCTTCGGAGCGAAGAATCAGACGCGTCCAGTCGAGCGCGCCGCGCGCAACCCATTGCGCCTGCGCGAGCAGACGCTGGTTCTCGATCCGGCG
>NZ_JAWRXV010001545.1:0-242 GCF_046534875.1 Paraburkholderia sp. SIMBA_054
TACTGGGCTGCAGAAAAATGATCGGCATGTGGATGGGTGTCGAGAATCCATTCGACAGTCAGGCTGTTATCGCGAACGTAATCGAGAATTGCATCGGCATTGGTCGTCGCCGTTGACCCCGACTTTTCATCAAAATCGAGAACGGGGTCCACTATTGCGCACATACCAGTTGCCGGATCGGACACCACGTACTGAACGCTGGAGGTTCTCTTGTCGTAAAAGCCTTTTACCTGCGGTCGATG
>NZ_JAWRXV010000240.1:0-480 GCF_046534875.1 Paraburkholderia sp. SIMBA_054
AGGTCTTTAGCGTCCTGGAATTGCACTATTCGTTTTTCAGCGCGTGCACCGGCTTTCGGCGTATCAGACCCGCGTAGTTAGCCATGAAGGAAAAGTACGATGCCTGCGCCTACCGGTTTCGAAAACTCGTTGGCGCAGTGGACGAAGCCCGGAGGCTGTGAAAAAGCGGCGTATGTCGGTATCAAGGGGGGGCCATCTGCGCGCAGTCCGTTCTGTATTCCAGGAGGTCGTGCGCCGCACGCGGCGGGTGATACACGAAGTCGCCGGCCTTGAGCATTAATTCGCCTTCACGTTCGTACCAGAACTTGACCCAGCCCTTCAGCACGTAAATCATCTGGAACGTCATCGGGTGCCAGTGCGGGCCGGTGGTACGACAGAGCTCTTTCGCGCGGGTGATCTGACCGCCGTAGGCGCCGTTGGTCGCTTCGACCAGACCAAAGTCGCGCGATCAGCCAGTCGCGGAACGGGTCTGCTTCGAAC
>NZ_JAWRXV010001546.1:0-242 GCF_046534875.1 Paraburkholderia sp. SIMBA_054
GCCAGTGCCCGATCCTATCTCAACAGCGGACGTGCCATGAATGTTGCCGCCCATGGATTGGAGGGCACCGCAGCAATCATCGGCGTTCCGATGATTGCTGCCACTGCAAGTGATCTTCTAACAAACGGCGACAAGATGTCGGGGCTGGAATTTACCAACGCTATCACTGGATTGGGAACAGGTGTCGTCGGCACTGGCATGGGCGTCAGATCTTTCGCAGCCATGCGGCCAGTCCGGACCAG
>NZ_JAWRXV010001547.1:0-242 GCF_046534875.1 Paraburkholderia sp. SIMBA_054
GGCCAGCAGCCTGGAAGAAACCGCGGCGAGCATGGAGCAGATCACGTCGACGGTGCAGCAGAACGCCGATCACGCGTCGCAAGCGAACACGCTGGTCACGCGCGCGGCGGACGCGGCGCTCGAAGGCGGACGCGCGGTCGAACGCGTGGTGTCGACGATGGGCGACATCAGCCGCTCGTCGCAGAAGATCGCCGAGATTACGAGCGTGATCGAAGGCATCGCTTTCCAGACCAACATTCTTG
>NZ_JAWRXV010001548.1:0-242 GCF_046534875.1 Paraburkholderia sp. SIMBA_054
CGCGCAGCGGGATGGGTCACGCCCTATCCCATTACCCAGTCGCGCAGGCGTTCGCGGTGTTCGTCGCTGATCGTCAGGAAGCGGAATCCTGCCCATTGCTGGCCGGGCGCATGTGCCTCTTCCAGCCACAGCAGGTGCACGCCGACCGCGACGTGGGTGCCATGCGCATCGGGCAGGGCGAAATTCAGCTGGTACAGCGCGTCCTCGACCAGCGGCGCCGAAGCCAGCAGCAGCATGCCGGT
>NZ_JAWRXV010001549.1:0-242 GCF_046534875.1 Paraburkholderia sp. SIMBA_054
GGAACACACGCTGCAGGCAGCGCCGCAGGGCGTCGGCGCTGGCGCCCTGGAACAGGAAGCCGGTGACGCCGTCGTCGACCGTATCGATCAGCCCGCCAGTGGCATGCGCGACCGGCAGGCAGCCGAAGCGTTGCGCGTACATCTGGCTGAGCCCGCAGGGCTCGAAGCGCGAGGGCATGAGCAGGAAGTCGGCTCCGGCGAACATCGCCCGCGCCAGCGACTCGTCGAAGCCGATGCGCGCG
>NZ_JAWRXV010001550.1:0-242 GCF_046534875.1 Paraburkholderia sp. SIMBA_054
GGTGTAGGTGATCATCGCATGGTAAGGCAGTGCCAGCACCGCGCTGGCATTGTGGAAGTCCAGCCAGGAGCGCTGGCCCTTGCCCGGCCGGAAGGTGAAGAAGTCCTTGAAGATCTTCTTGTGGGTGATGATGCCGCTGATGATCGCCACCAGAATGAACATCGCGCAGAAGCCGACGATGTAACGCGCCCATACCACCGGCAGGTAGTGCAGGTCGAAATGCAGCCGGTAGAGGAACTCGC
>NZ_JAWRXV010001551.1:0-242 GCF_046534875.1 Paraburkholderia sp. SIMBA_054
CAGCGCGGCATCGTCGAGATCGGCCGCGGCATGCTGCAGCGGCGAAGCGGCATTGATCGCCGCGCGCAGCTGGCGGATGTTCCAGCCTTCGACAATGGTGAAGCGGTACTGGATCACCTTGCCCTGGCGCATGCGCTCGAGCAGCTCGCGCGGGCTCAGCGCTGGCTGCAGCGCGTACTCGCCGACCTTGATGTGGCCGGCGGCGCCGACCTGGCGGGCCAGCAGCAGCCAGTTGCCGTCAT
>NZ_JAWRXV010001552.1:0-242 GCF_046534875.1 Paraburkholderia sp. SIMBA_054
TGCTACTCGGCTGCGACTTTCCCTACCGTCCTTTCTATCCCGCCCACGCGAAAATCATTCAGGGGGACGGGAAAGGCTCACGGCTCGGCCGCCGTGGGCCGCTCGCGCTCGGGCTCGTGGGCACGGTGAAAGAGACCGTCGCCGCGACGCTGCCAAGGCTGCAACGCAAAACAGATCGCGGTTTCATCGACAACGCGCGCAGGCATTACGCGTCGGCCCGCAAGGATCTGGACGATCTGGCG
>NZ_JAWRXV010001553.1:0-242 GCF_046534875.1 Paraburkholderia sp. SIMBA_054
TGGCCTCCCCGAGTCCCAGCGAGCATGTGCTGACCACGCGCGGTACCAATTCCAGCGGCAGCTTCTCGCGTGGCAACAACATCCCCGCCACCGCGATGCCGCACGGCTTCAACTTCTGGGCGCCGGTGACCGATGCCGGCTCGCTGAGCTGGTTCTACCAGTATGCGCAGGGCAACGACGCCGCCAACCGCCCGCGGCTGGAAGCGCTGGCCCTGACGCACGAGACCAGCCCGTGGATGGGC
>NZ_JAWRXV010001554.1:0-242 GCF_046534875.1 Paraburkholderia sp. SIMBA_054
GTAGATGACTGGGCCAATGCGACGTACAGCTTCCTTCAGCTTCTCCGGCGCAATCGGGGCGGCACCTACGGCAATGCATCGCAGAGACGACGTGTCCGTATGGTCCAACGCCGGCCAGCTCAGCAACGCGTAGACAATCGTCGGCGGCAGGAATAAGTGCGTGATGCGCTCGCGGGCGATGGTATCGAGTACGTTGTAGGCATCGAAGCTCGGTAACACCACCGTCGCGCCGCCACGAACCG
>NZ_JAWRXV010001555.1:0-242 GCF_046534875.1 Paraburkholderia sp. SIMBA_054
CTGTAATTGGATGGACGAAAGATACAGCGGAATCATAAAAAGCCGGTTTTTGTTTTTCAGGCAGGAATTTGCCGAATGTGTAAGCCATTGGATTGGTTAAGAAAAACACAGCCAATACCGGGAATATCGTATAGCGCAGAATAATGTTTTTCGTGCTCTTTGCTGCCAGGCGATTGATGCGTTCTTCACCGATCAACCGGATCAGTGCATTGATAGCCGTGATGAGCACAATCAACAATGGG
>NZ_JAWRXV010001556.1:0-242 GCF_046534875.1 Paraburkholderia sp. SIMBA_054
GCGGTGTCGATGAAGTCCAGCCCGGCGTCGACGAACGCGTCGAGAATCGAAAACGAAGTCGCTTCGTCGGCGGTCCAGCCGAATACATTGCCGCCGAACATAAGCGGCGCGACTTGCAATTCAGAGTGTCCAATGCGGCGCTCTTGCATCATTTCTCCCGGCTTTATCGCAAGAGAAAAAGAGGATACGCCGCCTTTTCAAATCCCGCAGCGCGCCTGGCGGATCGGCCTCAAACGCTTGTC
>NZ_JAWRXV010001557.1:0-241 GCF_046534875.1 Paraburkholderia sp. SIMBA_054
GGTGATTTCTACCGGAATTGTGTCGTTGCCGGCCAGCTCCGCTGCGCGTTCCAGATGTTGGTTGGCGCGTGCTTCATCACCGCGTTGTTGCGCGGCTTCGGCAGCCAGCAGATAGTTCACCACCGGTTGTTCAGCGTGATCGGCATTTTTCGCCATCAGCTTTTCAACTTGCTGATAATCGCCTTCCGCTAGTTTCAGCAGCGCCTGTTCGGTCTGCTTACGGGCACGGCGACGCTTACGT
>NZ_JAWRXV010001558.1:0-241 GCF_046534875.1 Paraburkholderia sp. SIMBA_054
GGACAAGTTTCAGGAAACCAGGTCCAAGTACGGCGACGGTCAGCACCGCCAGCAGGATTGCCGGGATCGACATCATGATATCCACAAGGCGCATGATCACCGCCTCGATTTTACCCCGAAACCACCCCGCGACCATGCCAAGCGTAACACCCACCAGTGTCGAAACGACGACCGACAAAACTGCAACGGATAGCGAAACTCTGGCACCGTAAATCGTGCGCGAAAGCAGATCCCGGCCAAG
>NZ_JAWRXV010001559.1:0-241 GCF_046534875.1 Paraburkholderia sp. SIMBA_054
GTGCTGGATCGCTTCGAGCACCTGAAAGCCGTTCATGACGGGCATCGTCAGATCGAGAAACATCACGGCGCCCTTGCCGGCGCGATACAGCTCGAGCGCGGCCGCGCCGTCCGACGCCTGGGTGATCTCGATGTCCCACTCCTCGGGCAGCGAGCGGATCAATAGTTTGCGGGCGAGTGTCGAATCGTCGACAACGAGTACAGGCAATGGCATAGGTCTACCTCATGTGGCTGCCGGCGAC
>NZ_JAWRXV010000241.1:0-476 GCF_046534875.1 Paraburkholderia sp. SIMBA_054
CTCGTCAGCGATCTGGGCAATGAGCGTGAAGCTGTTGTCAGCCATGCCGAACGGGTACGTTCATCGATCTCCGGTGCGCATGAGCAGCTTAAGGAAGAACTTTCCAGCGCGTCCAACATCATCCGCGACAATGTTCTGTCTGCCTCGCAGCAGCTGAGCACCCTGCTCGGCGAATCCGGTGAACGCCTGATCGGCAGCATCAACGAAAGCGGCGGCGCTATTGCCGAGGCCATTGAAACCCGCACCGGTGACATCGGCTCCCGCATCACGACTTCGGGCGAAGCTTTTGCAAACCTGCTCGATACGCGCATTGCAACGCTTGATGAACAGTCGCGCACTGTATCGGACCGCCTGACGGAAGCTCTGGACGAACGCACGACCGGTATTGCCAATCTGCTCGGCGGTGCAACGCAATCCATGGTCAGCGAATTCGACACCCGTCTTGCAAACCTCGAAAGCACCCTTTCCGAGCGTGG
>NZ_JAWRXV010001560.1:0-241 GCF_046534875.1 Paraburkholderia sp. SIMBA_054
TTGCCAAATTGGCGCATAAGCTGGATCCTTCACATCTTGTTTCGTTAGGAGCAACGAGTTTTCTTCCATCACAGAAATCAACGTATACCCTTGGCTTTTCAAATGAGCTTCCGCTTCCAAAACAGCGGTGCTCTTTTGTCGACTTTCATCGCATGCTGCCAATAAAAAAACAACTAGCATTAAGATGGAATAAAGGCCCCTCATCACATCTCCTCCAGTCGGCTAAATTCGGCATTCATCG
>NZ_JAWRXV010001561.1:0-241 GCF_046534875.1 Paraburkholderia sp. SIMBA_054
CCGGACTTCGCACTGATGTTCGTTGCGCCAATGGATGCCGATGGCGTGAAATTAATCTCCCGCGCCTCTTATGAGATGGTCGCGGGTGCTACCGGCTCGCCATACGACTACCCGCTCTCCAGCCGCTTCGATGAGAACGATGCGATTCTGGTGATGGATAACGTGCTGATTCCATGGGAAAACGTGCTGATCTACCGCGATTTTGATCGCTGCCGTCGCTGGACGATGGAAGGCGGTTTTG
>NZ_JAWRXV010001562.1:0-241 GCF_046534875.1 Paraburkholderia sp. SIMBA_054
CGAAGCTGGCCGCGACCAGGCTGACCTGCCGGTAACCCAGCGCCGCGGCGAGGTCGGCGACATCGGTGGCGATCTGCTCGATGCTGTAACCGGACAGGTCGGCCTGGGGATAGGCCGCCGGCGCCCGGCGCGCCATGTCGCGCACGATCCCGACGTCGTCGGCCACGCGACCCGGGCGATCCAGCGGCAGCGCCGGCGTGTCGAGCTCCATCATGTCGCCGCGCAGGGTATAGCCACGCTG
>NZ_JAWRXV010001563.1:0-241 GCF_046534875.1 Paraburkholderia sp. SIMBA_054
CGAAGAACTCAATGTCCTTCGTGTCCTGCTTCTGCCAACCATAGCCCACCGAGCATTCCCGCCATTCAAGCCAAAGGCTCAGCTTGGTCAACGGCAGGCGGAACCAGAAGCCGCGATGCTGTAGGCTGAAAATTCCGCTGAGGCTGTCACGCGCATCCATTGCGAGATTATAAGCAGACTGGGAAGCCGAAGATATAAAAGCGTTCATTATATACATATCCTGCATGTGAGTGATGGACAT
>NZ_JAWRXV010000242.1:0-476 GCF_046534875.1 Paraburkholderia sp. SIMBA_054
TGCATTTTCCGCAGCCCCGGCCGTGGCATTCGCCGAATACATCGCGTCGTCGTGATACGACACGCCGCGGCATGTCATATGTTCCCAGTGCTTGAAACCGACGGGGCTCTGGATATGCGGATCGTAGCGCCACAGTTCTTTGCCCGACGCGGGATCGAGTGCAATCACGATACTGTGCGGCGTGCAGAGGAACAATTTGTTGCCCACCTTGATGGGTGTATTTTCATCGGTCGTTTCAGTCGGGTCGCCCGGACCCGGCTTGTCGCCGGTCTGGAATTGCCAGGCGACCTTCAATTGCCGCGCATTTTCAGGGGTGATCTGCGTAAGCGGCGAATAGCGCTGACCGAACGGCGAGCCGCCATAGTCGGTCCAGTCGCCCGCCTGCCGGTTCGCATCGCCGGCAAGCGTCGCGCTCGGCGCCGCGGCGGTGGAGGCCAGCGTGCCGGGGCGATCGTACGGATGATTGAATGCGGTGC
>NZ_JAWRXV010001564.1:0-241 GCF_046534875.1 Paraburkholderia sp. SIMBA_054
CCTTTTTGATCTGAAATGATTTCTACCTGCTTTTTGATAATAGTACTTTTTTTCATTTTAAAGTTTCTTAACAAATAATTCATTTGAACATTAATCAATCATTGAACTTTTCAGCATATGTTAAATCTGATTCACTGGGTTCTGCCTTTTGCTCTTTCACATTTCCATTTGAGTAAAATTCAACATACTTTCCCTGCTTAACACCTTGCTCTACATAGAAATAACTTTGAATATTTCCGTT
>NZ_JAWRXV010001565.1:0-241 GCF_046534875.1 Paraburkholderia sp. SIMBA_054
GACATGTTGATGAGGGCGGGCTAGCCCAAGCATTTGATTTTCTCGGACTTAGCCGCTGAAGATCTTCCCGGCGCGCAGAGATTTAAGCCACAGTAAAACCCCGCCCAATATTGGGCGGGGTTTTGTCATTCTGCTATTTCTGCCTGAAGGTCGATGGCGGAACCATTTTCAACTTCCTGGAACGGGTCTTTCGGATTGATATGGTCGTAGAACATGATGCCGTTCAAATGGTCCAGCTCAT
>NZ_JAWRXV010001566.1:0-241 GCF_046534875.1 Paraburkholderia sp. SIMBA_054
GTCATCGCGTGTGCGTTCCTTGGCATGATGAGACGAAACAACGGGAACGTCGATTTAGCCACGCGGCTGCGCTTCGTGAAATTGACGATTTTCTTGTGAGCTTGAGAAAAACTCAACTCGAAGCGGCGGGCAAGTACCCGCTCCTGGCTGCGCACAGAAAAGCGCAGCATAATCGGAGGCACGAGCCGCACGAGGCGCACTGAATGCAGGTGCTTTCGCAACAGCTCGATATGTGCGAACC
>NZ_JAWRXV010001567.1:0-241 GCF_046534875.1 Paraburkholderia sp. SIMBA_054
GCAACTCTTCGAAGCGCACGACGGCACTGACCTTGGACTGCAAACGCCCGTGCGTCACGTCGTCGGCGATCTGTTGCAGCCGCGCGGCATCCGGCGTGTTCACGAACCACAAGCCGCGACGCCCGGCCGGGGCGCTCGTCAGAATGTCCGGCGACGCGGTGCTCACCACGACCCCATCTGCAGAAAGCACGGACCACGAGCGGGCAAGCACGTCGCCGCCGACATAGTCGAGAACAAGATC
>NZ_JAWRXV010001568.1:0-241 GCF_046534875.1 Paraburkholderia sp. SIMBA_054
ATATCGATGCCGCTGACAAGCAATTGCGCACCTATGAATCGAGTTTTTTCTCGCAGCTGATCGAAAACAGCGGGGCGATCGCAAAAGCGGTTGCCGAAACCGAAAGCGCACTTGAAGCGGATGGTTATAAAGCTGGAATCGATGCCAAAGAAGAAGCGGCACATCTATTTCTCACGATCGAAGGCGAACGCCTATTGCTGGAGCGTGATGGAAATCGTTTTGCAGTCAAAAACACTTCTGT
>NZ_JAWRXV010001569.1:0-241 GCF_046534875.1 Paraburkholderia sp. SIMBA_054
GTTGATCGAACGCCTGCTGTGAGGCGGGCAGGGCGATTCGTCGCCCCTGAATGCGTTGGTTGCCCCTGCAACGGTTGCGCCGGGCCCGGGGAGCGGTTAGCTTCGTCCACATGCTTCGCCTGACCGCCCTCGTTGCCAACAACAACAACCGCAATAATCTGCGCGCGAATAATCGTGCGCGGCCGATGCGGGTCTGCGACTAGGCGAAGCAAGCAAACACGCCCAGTGACCAGAAAACCCG
>NZ_JAWRXV010000243.1:0-475 GCF_046534875.1 Paraburkholderia sp. SIMBA_054
TGTGCGGGGCGGCACCTACTTTTCTTTGCCGCCGCAAAGAAAAGTAGGCAAAAGAAAGCGGCTAACACCGCTAATTCCTGTCCTTGCCTGAGGGCCCCCAACCGGTCCCACGCTTCACACGGCGGCGTCTCTGTTCAGCGCATGTTGCCAACGCTCCGAATGAGCGCCTCACCCACTTCGAGTACCCGTGCATGGGCTAGCGGCAGCGAATGGTTTGTGCCGCCCAGGTGGCAAACTGTGCGTAGGTTGTCGCGGCGTATAGCCTGGCGCTCTTACAGGGTGGAACGCGTGCGCTATCGGTCCGAAGTGAGGCGTGTGGAGCACAAGGGGCCGACACACAGTTTGCCACCTGGGCGGCGGTGGACTATCTGGCAAGGCATGCTGAAACGCGGGAGCGCGAAGCGGGTGAGGCGCACTGCAAGAGCGCTGGCAACGAACTTGAATCGAGAAGTTGCCGCGAGAAGTAAGGGACCGG
>NZ_JAWRXV010001570.1:0-241 GCF_046534875.1 Paraburkholderia sp. SIMBA_054
GTCGAGAGCCGCGCGCGCGGTTCCGGCCGCGATTGCCGCGATGGCAATGCGCCCCTCGGACATACCGCGCAGCATCTTCTTATAGGCACTGCCTTCCTCGCCGATGATGTTGGCGGCGGGCACGCGGCAGTCGATCAACTGGATCTGCGCGAGATGCGCGGAGCGCTGACCGAGCTTGTTCTCGACGCGCGCGACATGATAACCGGGCTCGGACGTATCGATGATGAACATGCTCGCGCCT
>NZ_JAWRXV010001571.1:0-241 GCF_046534875.1 Paraburkholderia sp. SIMBA_054
GGAGCGGCGGTATAATGACTATCCTCACCAGTTCTCCGGCGGTCAGCGGCAACGCATCGTAATTGCCATCGCGCTGGCAGGATCCCCGGAGATCATTATTGCTGATGAGCCAACCTCTGCGCTTGATGCAACCGTACAGAAACAGATCCTTGTGCTCCTGCGCAAACTCGTCGACGAAACCGGTGTGTCAATCATGCTGGTTACCCATGACATGGGTGTTATAGCCGAGATCGCGGATAAG
>NZ_JAWRXV010001572.1:0-241 GCF_046534875.1 Paraburkholderia sp. SIMBA_054
CGGGCGTGGCGGGCGGCACGGCATCGAGCGGCGCTGGCGGCGTGCGCTCGACATCCGGCTTGCCCGAGCCGGGCTGACTGATGCGACCTGGGTTCCTCTTGTCCATCTTCACCAGACCGGTGGCGGTTTGACACAAAAGGAACTGGCTGCCCTCGTCGGGATAGATGGGTCCAGCCTCGTGCGTCTTCTCGATATTCTATGCCGGCAAGGTCTGGCAGAGCGCCGCGTCGATGAAAGGGAT
>NZ_JAWRXV010001573.1:0-241 GCF_046534875.1 Paraburkholderia sp. SIMBA_054
TGGTGAGCACGAGCCAGGACAAGCTGGTCACTTGCACCCATATAGCGAACGATCTTTTGGGTCTTCGCTATGCGAAAAAACTTATTTTTATTAGCGTTTGCTTTGACGTGTGTCGAGTCGGATAACAGCACACGTCCACTCACAAAGCCTTCTGCTTGAGCTTGGCGAACAGTCTCATCAAAGATTTCCTCAAAAACCGAGGTATCTTCAAACCGGCCTTTGCGATTAAAACTAATCGTCG
>NZ_JAWRXV010001574.1:0-241 GCF_046534875.1 Paraburkholderia sp. SIMBA_054
GGTAGCACGACACCGTGAGCCCGAAATCCACGCCAAGGCGCACGCCTTCACGCACGATGTCGGCCTTGCCCAGGAACTGCAGCGGGGCGTGCACGCGCAGGCCCGCGCCTTCCACGCCTGCCTTGGTGGCCAGGTTGGCCAACGCCTGGAAGGCGGCGATGAACTCCGGGCGGCAATCCGGGTAACCGGAATAATCCACCGCGTTGACACCGCAGAAGATGTCGTTGGCGCCGAGCACCTC
>NZ_JAWRXV010001575.1:0-241 GCF_046534875.1 Paraburkholderia sp. SIMBA_054
TCGGCGCCGGTGCCTTCAGCAACTGGCGGGCAACCATCGCATTCGACGAACTGAGCGAGCCGATGCTCGATTCACGCGACGGGTCCGCGAGACCATGCGCGACGAGCAGCTTGGCTTCGAGTTGCAGGCTCGTCAGCAGCACCGGGTCCTTCAGTGCGCTGCTTTGTGCGAGCAACTGGCTCCACGCGTTGTTGCTGTAGTTCGTCACGTAGTAGTCCAGGCCGCTCGGATCGGCCAGCAC
>NZ_JAWRXV010001576.1:0-241 GCF_046534875.1 Paraburkholderia sp. SIMBA_054
GGCCGGGTATGATTGCGACGTGATCAGTCGCGGCACGGTCCTGCGTGGACGATATGGAATGGACAGCTGGCAGGTGGCCCTGGGCGACAGGGTGACCTTCATTCTCCGCGCGCGCCTGGCGGAGGCGCCGGCACCGTGAACCGCTTCTGGAGGTGCCTGCTGCCGCTGGCCCTGTGCCTGGCGGTGGTCGGATGCAGTGGCCTGTCGCACAGCCAGCGCGATCGCGCCGCGGCGATCGCCG
>NZ_JAWRXV010001577.1:0-241 GCF_046534875.1 Paraburkholderia sp. SIMBA_054
GCGCCAAGCCCACGCTCGCCGCCTGTCACGACGACACGCCGTCCGCTCAGGCTGGAGCCCGTGACATCACGCATGAGCGTGTTCCGTTGATGCTTGCGCGCCCGCTTCCGCGTGCTTCGCGTTGAGCGCTTCGCGATCCGCGAAATGCTGTTGCGCGCGTTGACGCAGCATGCGGCGCACGCGCGTCCTGCCGACATCGTGCTGATAAAGGAATTCGTGAGCGCGCGCGTTCGGTGCGAGG
>NZ_JAWRXV010001578.1:0-241 GCF_046534875.1 Paraburkholderia sp. SIMBA_054
GGCAGCATCGTGTCGAGCCCGGTGGTGTGGGGCGGTTTGATCACCAACTTCTGCTACGGCTATTTCACGTTTTACTGCATGACGTGGATGCCCGCGTATCTGGTCGAGCAGCGTCACCTGTCGCTGTCCAAGTCGGGGCTTTCCACTTTCTTCAGCTTTGCCGGCATCGCGATCGTCGCGGCGCTCGCGGGATGGGCGGCGGACCGGATCATCGCAAGAGGGCACAACGCGATTCTCGTGC
>NZ_JAWRXV010001579.1:0-241 GCF_046534875.1 Paraburkholderia sp. SIMBA_054
GTGCAGGTTGCCGTCGCCGATGTGGCCGAACCACACCACCTCGAAATCCGGATAGGCCTCGCCGAGCAGCGCCTGGGTTTCGGCCAGGAACGCCGGCATCGCCGAGATGCGCACCGAGATGTCGTTCTTGTACGGCTTGTAGCGCGCGACCGACTCGGTGATGCCTTCGCGCAGGCGCCACAGTTGCTGGGCCTGGGCATCGCTCTGGCTGATCACGCCGTCCAGCACCCAGCCGCGCTCC
>NZ_JAWRXV010001580.1:0-241 GCF_046534875.1 Paraburkholderia sp. SIMBA_054
CTGCTGCGCTGCATCAATATGCTGGAAGTACCGGATGCTGGTAGCGTAGCTATTCACGGCGAGCCATACAAGCTCGACCAACAGCCCGGACGCGCGCCTCGACCAGTCGATGTGAAACAGGTTCAGCGGCTGCGCGGTCAGGCGACGATGGTATTTCAGTCGTTCAATCTGTGGTCGCACCTGACTATCCTCGAAAATCTGATCGAAGCGCCTGTCCATGTACAGAAGCGAAACCGATCGG
>NZ_JAWRXV010001581.1:0-241 GCF_046534875.1 Paraburkholderia sp. SIMBA_054
CGGCGCCAGCCTGCTCCGGCGGCAGCGCGACCTCGATGAGGCGCTTCTGCGGCGGGTAGCAGACGCCGGCATCGGCACAACCCTGGTAGCGCACCGCCAGGGTGACCTTGCCGGCGCCGGGATCGGCATCGCCGGCCAGGACCGCGCGTAGCTGGCCGCGGTAGGTCTCCACGTCGCCGAAGACCTCGTCGTGCTTCTTGTGGCCGTCCGGCAGGGTCAGCGGGCCGGCGTTGAAGCCGGG
>NZ_JAWRXV010001582.1:0-241 GCF_046534875.1 Paraburkholderia sp. SIMBA_054
CTGCTATCTTGTCGGCAACGTCAATGCGCTTGCCATTATACCAGTAGCCATCGCAGGCGAAGAAAAGCTTCGGTTCGATCTGGCCAAAACGGTCGAGTACGCCCTGCACGCCAAAATCCGGTGAGCATGAAGACCAGACCGCACCGATGGACGAAGCGGCCAACATCAGGGCCACCGCCTCCGGCATATTGGGCATCATGCCCGCCACACGGTCGCCCGGCTGAACCCCCTCCGCCAGCAT
>NZ_JAWRXV010001583.1:0-241 GCF_046534875.1 Paraburkholderia sp. SIMBA_054
ATACGGCCTGGGCGCGCGCCAGTTCGCTTTCGCGTAATTGAGCGCTCGCCTCGTCGACGAGCGTGCGGTCCACCGCGTGCTGCTTCAATTCGCCAACGATACGGCTCGCACCCAGTCGCGACGAACGACGATGAATCAGGCTTTCGGCGAATCGGGAATCGGATAGCCAGTTTTCGGCTTCGAGCGTGTCGAGCAGCGTCTCGAGCGAATCGTTTTCTTCGACGAAGGGCTTCAGCTTGCG
>NZ_JAWRXV010001584.1:0-241 GCF_046534875.1 Paraburkholderia sp. SIMBA_054
CCACATGTGTTAGCTGGTCTCGGTACTGGATTAGTGGGTTCATTTACGACGTTTTCAACGTTTAGTGTAGAAACGGTGACTTTAATTCAACATCATTTAGCTGGGTTCGCCTTTCTTTATGTATTACTTAGCTTATTTGGAGGACTTATGATGTCGTGGTTAGGCTACGATATTGGGCATCGTTCTTTTAAACGATTACAGAGGAAAGGGGAATGAACATCATGACTGGATTATTGATTGC
>NZ_JAWRXV010001585.1:0-241 GCF_046534875.1 Paraburkholderia sp. SIMBA_054
CGGCGGCACGGTGACTACGGGCACGGTTACGACTGTCGGCGCGACGGTTGCCGTGGGCAGCGTACCGGTTGTCGTCGCGCCTCCGCCGGTCGTGGTGGCGCCGGCTCCGGTTGTCGTCGCGCCGGTACCGGTGGTTGCTGCGCCTGCGCCTGTTGTCGTCGCGCCTGCGCCCGCTTATGTGCCCCCGCCGCCGGTCGCCTACGTGCCGCCGCCTGCACCGAAGACTGTCTACGTCGCGCCG
>NZ_JAWRXV010001586.1:0-241 GCF_046534875.1 Paraburkholderia sp. SIMBA_054
AAACAATTCCAGAGCGAGAAAAAGGAAGGGCATGCGGTACTAGCGTGGCTGTACCTGTTTTCGGCAGGCGCCAGCTTACTGCTATGCATAGCGACCATCGTGGGCGCAACATCGCTTGTCTTTCCGCTGCTACTTATTCTGATAGTTATTGAAATATTGATAGCATGGCAAAAACACCGTGAAATCAACGAATGAGGGCGTGGACACCTTCAGTTTTGGGCTGCGCACGGTAAACGGTGCA
>NZ_JAWRXV010001587.1:0-241 GCF_046534875.1 Paraburkholderia sp. SIMBA_054
TTAATTTGAAATTAATATTCAAACTAAAAAAATAGGTTTGGTCTATCCATTTTTATAAATCAGTTTATACTTCATTTGTCATTATTCCGATGGCAAATAAGCACTTATTTAACATAAGTGAAAGACTAATCCTTCCAATTACAAACTGGGAGGATTTTTTATGCTCTCATAGGTAGGCTTAATCTTTTTTAATGCTGCAACTTAATCTAATGAATAAAGGAGAGAGAGAAATGAGCAGTTC
>NZ_JAWRXV010001588.1:0-240 GCF_046534875.1 Paraburkholderia sp. SIMBA_054
CCAGCGCAGCGACACGCCGTGCGTCGGCAACGTGAGCGTTTCGTCGGGCGTGAACGCAACCAGCACCACGATCACGAGCGGCGCGAGCACGAACGCAATGACGAGCGTGTGGAAAATCAGCGCAACAGGACCGTTCTTTCTCATGATGTTCTCGCGCAGCCGTTGTACGTTGTATCAACCGAGGCTTCTGGTGTACCTGCGTTCCAGAACCCGGTAGTAAGTGAGCATCACGATCAGATC
>NZ_JAWRXV010000027.1:0-143429 GCF_046534875.1 Paraburkholderia sp. SIMBA_054
GTGAAACGACTCCACGCCGATGATAGTGCGGATTGCCCGTGTGAAAGTAGGTAATCGTCAGGCTCCTTACCCAAGACAAGACCCCGCCCTCAAAAGCGGGGTCTTGTCGTTTGCTCTCTACTATAAGTGAGAGCTTATGGGTTTCGAGCGGTCAAGAGCCACTTGACAAGATGTAATCGCTCCCCCATAATCATCAGTTCTCTGCGGAGGGGTGCCCGAGTGGCTAAAGGGGGCAGACTGTAAATCTGTTGGCTTACGCCTACGTTGGTTCGAATCCAACCTCCTCCACCAGATTTCAAAGTGCTGTAACGCAGTTGTCGGGAATCGAGGGATCCTTGCGGGTGTAGCTCAATGGTAGAGCAGAAGCCTTCCAAGCTTACGACGAGGGTTCGATTCCCTTCACCCGCTCCAGCAAGCAAAAGTAGAAGTAGCGCCCATGTGGCTCAGTGGTAGAGCACTCCCTTGGTAAGGGAGAGGTCGGCAGTTCGATCCTGCCCATGGGCACCAGCTAGTACCAAGTGATTGTTTGCGCCGGGCGCAACGTACGGAAAAATCCTCTTAGGAGTCGAAAATGGCCAAAGGTAAGTTTGAGCGGACCAAGCCGCACGTGAACGTCGGCACGATCGGTCACGTTGACCACGGCAAGACCACGCTGACGGCAGCGATCACGACGGTGCTGACCAAGAAGTTTGGCGGCGAAGCGAAGGCCTATGACCAGATCGACGCGGCGCCGGAAGAAAAGGCACGTGGCATCACGATCAACACGGCGCACGTCGAGTACGAAACGGCTAACCGCCACTACGCGCACGTCGACTGCCCGGGCCACGCTGACTATGTGAAGAACATGATCACGGGCGCAGCGCAGATGGACGGCGCAATCCTGGTGTGCTCGGCAGCAGACGGCCCGATGCCGCAAACGCGTGAGCACATCCTGCTGGCGCGTCAGGTCGGTGTGCCGTACATCATCGTGTTCCTGAACAAGTGCGACATGGTGGACGACGCCGAGCTGCTCGAGCTGGTGGAAATGGAGGTGCGCGAGCTGCTGTCGAAGTACGACTTCCCGGGCGACGACACGCCGATCATCAAGGGTTCGGCCAAGCTGGCGCTGGAAGGCGACACGGGCGAGCTGGGCGAAGTGGCGATCATGAACCTGGCCGACGCACTGGATACGTACATCCCGACGCCGGAGCGCGCAGTTGACGGTGCGTTCCTGATGCCGGTGGAAGACGTGTTCTCGATCTCGGGTCGCGGCACGGTGGTGACGGGTCGCGTTGAACGCGGCGTCGTCAAGGTCGGCGAGGAAATCGAAATTGTCGGTATCAAGCCGACGGTGAAGACGACCTGCACCGGCGTGGAAATGTTCCGCAAGCTGCTCGACCAGGGTCAGGCAGGCGACAACGTCGGTATCCTGCTGCGCGGCACGAAGCGTGAAGATGTGGAGCGTGGCCAGGTGCTGGCCAAGCCGGGTTCGATCAACCCGCACACGCACTTCACGGCTGAAGTGTACGTGCTGAGCAAGGACGAAGGCGGTCGTCATACGCCGTTCTTCAACAACTATCGTCCGCAGTTCTACTTCCGTACGACGGACGTGACGGGTTCGATCGAGTTGCCGAAGGACAAGGAAATGGTCATGCCGGGCGACAACGTGTCGATCACGGTGAAGCTGATCAACCCGATCGCGATGGAAGAAGGTCTGCGCTTCGCGATCCGCGAAGGTGGCCGTACTGTCGGCGCAGGTGTCGTTGCCAAGATCCTCGAGTAAGCCAGCTAGTTCTCGTTGATCGGTTGTTTCGGGGTTGGCGATGCCGCCGACCCCAATGGTTTAGGGGTATAGCTCAACTGGCAGAGCGTCGGTCTCCAAAACCGAAGGTTGGGGGTTCGATTCCCTCTGCCCCTGCCAACTCTCGCGTCACATGTGGCGCTCGTTAAGGTGTTATGGCGAATCCTTCCGTCGAAACTGTTAATACTTCCAGCGACAAGCTGATGCTCGTCGCCGGCGTATTGTTGGTCTTGGCCGGGTTCGTGGGGTTCTTCTGGCTGAATGGCCAAGAGTGGTACGTCCGCGGAGCAGCTCTGGCTGTCGGACTGATCGCAGGCGTCGCAGTCGGTCTTCTCTCAGCGCCCGGCAAAGGTTTTATCGCGTTCGCCAAAGATTCGTACAAAGAAGTCCGTAAGGTTGTCTGGCCGACCCGCAAGGAAGCAAGCCAAACGACTCTGGTGGTTTTCGGGTTTGTACTGATCATGGCGGTGTTCCTCTGGATTTGTGATAAATCCATCGAGTGGACAATTTTCTCGGCGATTCTGGGTTGGAAATGATATGAGTGATATTCCGGCATCCCCGAGCGGAAAACGTTGGTACGTGGTGCACGCCTACTCCGGTATGGAGAAGAGCGTGCAACGTGCGCTTCAGGAGCGCATTGAGCGTGCTGGCATGCAGGACAAGTTTGGCCAGATCCTCGTCCCGACGGAAGAAGTCGTCGAGGTGAAGGGCGGCCACAAGTCGGTGACTGAGCGCCGTTTCTTTCCGGGCTATGTGCTCGTTGAAATGGAGATGACAGACGAGACGTGGCACCTCGTGAAAAACACGGCAAAGGTGACCGGTTTCGTGGGCGGTGCGCGCAATCGTCCCAGCCCGATTTCCCCGCGGGAAGTCGAGAAGATCATGTCGCAGATGCAGGAAGGCGTCGAGAAGCCGCGCCCGAAAACCCTGTTCGAAGTGGGCGAGATGGTTCGCGTAAAAGACGGTCCATTTACCGACTTCAACGGCAGCGTCGAGGAAGTGAACTACGAAAAGTCGCGTGTCCGTGTATCTGTGACGATTTTCGGTCGTGCGACGCCGGTCGAATTGGAATTCGGTCAGGTCGAAAAGCTGTAAGTCAGGTTTCGCGGATCGCGCCAGGCGGCGCGGTCCGTCTTTCGCGCTTACGGTCCGCGTAATGGCCGTTGAGGAGCGTCGGTAGTCGAAGCTTGACGAGGGCGCGTTACTACTCACCGAACGCACTCGCGTTCCAAAGAGGTTTTTCAACATGGCAAAGAAAATCATCGGCTTTATCAAGCTGCAGATTCCTGCAGGTAAAGCCAATCCGTCGCCGCCGGTTGGTCCGGCACTGGGTCAGCGCGGCCTGAACATCATGGAGTTCTGCAAGGCGTTCAACGCGCAGACTCAAGCGATGGAGCCGGGTCTACCGATTCCGGTCGTCATCACCGCGTTCGCAGACAAGAGCTTTACGTTCGTTCTGAAGACGCCGCCG
Source organism: Paraburkholderia sp. SIMBA_054 (assembly GCF_046534875.1). NCBI lineage: Bacteria > Pseudomonadati > Pseudomonadota > Betaproteobacteria > Burkholderiales > Burkholderiaceae > Paraburkholderia > Paraburkholderia sp. SIMBA_054. The sequence goes on from NZ_JAWRXV010000027.1 coordinate 3,252, forward strand.
GCTACGGTCCTGATCAAGAAGGCTGCGAAGCTCGACAAGGGTTCGAGCAAGCCGCACACCGACAAGGTCGGCAAGATCACGCGCGCTCAAGCTGAAGAAATCGCCAAGACCAAGATGCCGGATCTTACGGCAGCTGATCTGGACGCAGCGGTTCGTACGATCGCTGGTAGCGCCCGCTCGATGGGCATCACCGTGGAGGGCGTGTAAATGGCTAAGCTTTCGAAGCGTCTGCAAGCATTTGCAAACAAGGTTGATCGTCAAAAGCTGTACGCGATCGATGAGGCTCTGTCGCTCGTAAAGGAATGCGCAAGCGCGAAGTTCGACGAGTCGATCGACGTCGCAGTGCAGCTCGGCATCGACGCGAAGAAGTCGGACCAGGTTGTTCGTGGTTCGGTCGTTCTGCCGGCTGGTACCGGTAAGTCGGTTCGTGTTGCTGTGTTCGCCCAAGGTGAAAAGGCTGAGCAGGCTCGTGCAGCTGGCGCTGAAATCGTCGGTATGGAAGACCTGGCCGAGCAAGTCAAGGCCGGTAACCTGAATTTCGACGTCGTGATCGCTTCGCCGGACACGATGCGAGTCGTCGGTACGCTGGGCCAGATCCTCGGCCCGCGCGGCCTGATGCCGAACCCGAAGGTCGGCACGGTCACGCCGGACGTCGCGACGGCAGTCAAGAACGCAAAGGCCGGTCAGGTTCAGTTCCGTGTTGACAAGGCCGGTATCATCCACGCAACCATCGGTCGGGCATCGTTCGAGCCGACGGCTCTGCGTTCGAACCTGAGCGCGCTGGTCGAAGCGCTGCAAAAGGCGAAGCCGGCAACGAGCAAGGGCGTGTACCTGCGCAAGATTGCACTGTCGAGCACCATGGGTGTTGGCGTGCGCGTCGATCAGGCAACGCTGGCAGCACAGTAAAGTTTTAACCGCTTCGGTCGAAGGGCTGGAGCGTTTTAAGGGCTTTGGGCGGTCGCGAGGTTGCAGTCTCAACTTGGCGGCCGGTTGTCAAAGACCGTTGGTGGAGGCGCAGCAGTTGGGTGCTTCCTTAATTCAAGCCAACGCAGATGGCGAACCCGAAAAAGTTTTGAAGTGATGAAGCCGTTCGATCCCCACAGCCATGTGGATCTCGAGCGGTCGAAGTACTCCTGACTGGTCGGACGCCGTTGTTGAACGCGATGTGCGAGGCATGTGCCAAGTGCATCGAATCTGGAGGTTAACCGTGCCACTTAACAAAGAAAGTAAGCAGGCCGTCGTAGCTGAGGTTTCCGCGCAAGTCGCGAAAGCTCAGACGGTGGTTCTGGCTGAGTATCGTGGGATCACGGTTGGCGATCTGACCAAGCTGCGCGCGAAAGCGCGCGAGCAACAGGTGTATCTGCGCGTGTTGAAGAACACGCTGGCGCGTCGCGCTGTCGAAGGTACCCCGTTTGCTTCGCTGGCTGAGCAGATGACTGGTCCGCTGATCTACGGCATCTCGGAAGATGCAATTGCTGCTGCGAAGGTCGTTAATGACTTCGGCAAGAGCAATGACAAGTTGGTCATCAAGGCCGGTTCCTACGAAGGCAAGGTGATGGACAAGGCGGGCGTGCAAGCGCTGGCCAACATCCCGAGCCGCGAGGAACTGCTCTCCAAGCTGTTGTTCGTTATGCAAGCTCCTGTTTCTGGCTTCGCGCGTGCTCTGGCCGCGCTGGCAGAAAAGAAGGAAAGCGAAACTGCGTAAGCAGTGCATCGACGCACTTCAGTCGAGCGTAATTGATCGCTGGCTGTATCCGAATTCAATTTAGGAGTATTTCAAATGGCAATCGCAAAAGAAGACATCCTCGAAGCCGTAAGCTCGATGTCGGTTCTGGAACTGAACGAACTGGTCAAGGCGTTCGAAGAGAAGTTTGGCGTGTCGGCAGCTGCAGTCGCAGTGGCAGGCCCGGCAGGCGGCGGCGCTGCAGCTGCTGTTGAAGAGCAAACGGAATTCACGGTCAACCTGACGGAAGTCGGCGCGAACAAGGTTTCCGTTATTAAGGCAGTTCGTGAACTGACGGGCCTGGGCCTGAAGGAAGCGAAGGACCTGGTCGACGGTGCACCGAAGCCTGTTAAGGAAGCGGTACCGAAGGCTGCTGCTGAAGAAGCCAAGAAGAAGCTGGAAGAAGCCGGCGCGAAGGCTGAAATCAAGTAAGTTTCGGCGCGCTGTGCGAAGGCTGGCGGTTTTCCACCGCCGGCCTTTTTGTGCTTTGTGGGAACGACGTTTTTGCTCTCAAGTTTCGGCAAAAACGTGCTCCCAGAAGCCAAAGAAAATCGCCGTTCGGCAAGTTCGACTGGCGCTTCTCTTTGTCTTCTGAAGCGACTGCAGAAGGCAAGTTTGGTCGGGTAGCGGGCAACACAGGCATCCGCTGCCGTCAGCCAGCGGTTGGTAGCGGCCAACCACCAAGCTTTCAGGCTCGTTCAAGCCATCGGACGGCCAACGGGTCTCAGTCGGTGAACACTCGGGTTGTCACATCAAGGTATCCCGCCTCGACAACAATGCCCGCCGTGATTCGGAGATCGTATGCAATATTCCTTCACCGAGAAGAAGCGTATTCGCAAGAGTTTCGCGAAGCGCCCCATCGTTCACCAAGTACCTTTCCTGCTGGCTACCCAGCTTGAATCATTCAGCACGTTTCTGCAAGCAGAAGTGCCCACAGTGCAGCGCAAACCGGAAGGTCTGCAAGCTGCGTTTACCTCAGTTTTCCCCATTGTTTCGCACAACGGCTTCGCTCGTCTAGAGTTCGTCAGCTACATGCTGTCGCCGCCGGCATTCAACATCAAGGAATGCCAGCAGCGCGGTCTGACTTACTGCTCGGCGCTGCGTGCCAAGGTGCGTCTGGTGCTGCTCGACAAGGAATCGCCGAGCAAGCCCGTCGTCAAGGAAGTGAAGGAGCAGGAAGTGTACATGGGCGAAATTCCGCTCATGACGCCGACTGGCTCGTTCGTCATCAACGGCACGGAACGTGTGATCGTGTCGCAGTTGCACCGTTCGCCTGGCGTGTTCTTCGAACACGACAAGGGCAAGACGCACAGCTCCGGCAAGCTGCTGTTCTCGGCACGGATCATCCCTTACCGTGGCTCGTGGCTCGACTTCGAATTCGACCCGAAGGACGTGCTGTACTTCCGCGTCGACCGTCGTCGCAAGATGCCCGTCACGATCCTGCTGAAGGCAATTGGCCTGACGCCGGAACAGATCCTCGCGAACTTCTTCGTGTTCGATAACTTCACGCTGATGCCGGAAGGCGCGCAGATGGAGTTCGTGCCGGAGCGTCTGCGTGGTGAAGTCGCGCGTTTCGACATTACGGATCGCGACGGCAAGGTCATCGTCCAGAAGGACAAGCGTATCAACGCGAAGCACATCCGCGACCTCGAAAACGCGAAGACCAAATACATTTCGGTCCCCGAAGATTATTTGCTCGGCCGCGTGCTCGCGAAGAACGTCGTTGATGGCGACACGGGCGAAGTGATCGCAAACGCGAACGACGAAGTCACCGAAAGCGTGCTCGACAAGCTGCGCGAAGCGAAGATCAAGGACATCCAGACGCTCTACACGAACGATCTGGATCAAGGTCCGTACATCTCGTCGACGCTGCGTATCGACGAAACGGCCGACAAGATGGCCGCGCGTATCGCGATCTACCGGATGATGCGTCCGGGCGAACCGCCGACGGAAGAAGCCGTCGAGGCGCTGTTCAACCGTCTGTTCTACAGCGAAGAAGCGTACGACCTGTCGAAGGTGGGTCGTATGAAGTTCAACCGCCGTGTCGGCCGTGACGAGATCGTCGGCCCGATGACGCTGCAGGACGACGACATCCTCGCGACGATCAAGATCCTGGTCGAACTGCGTAACGGCAAGGGCGAAGTGGACGACATCGACCACTTGGGCAATCGTCGTGTGCGTTGCGTCGGCGAACTGGCGGAGAACCAGTTCCGCGCGGGTCTCGTACGTGTCGAACGTGCAGTGAAGGAACGCCTCGGCCAGGCCGAAAGCGAAAACCTGATGCCGCACGACCTGATCAACTCGAAGCCGATTTCGTCGGCGATTCGCGAGTTCTTCGGTTCGTCGCAGCTGTCGCAGTTCATGGACCAGACCAACCCGCTGTCGGAAATCACCCACAAGCGCCGCGTGTCGGCACTTGGCCCGGGCGGTCTGACGCGTGAGCGCGCTGGCTTTGAAGTCCGCGACGTGCACCCGACCCACTATGGCCGCGTGTGCCCGATTGAAACGCCGGAAGGTCCGAACATCGGCCTGATCAACTCGCTGGCTCTGTACGCGCACCTGAACGAATACGGCTTCCTCGAAACGCCGTATCGCAAGGTGACGGACAGCAAGGTCACGGACCAGATCGACTATCTGTCGGCCATCGAAGAAGGCCGTTACGTAATCGCTCAGGCGAATGCGGCTGTGGCTGAAGACGGCACGCTGACCGACGAACTCGTGTCGTCGCGTGAAGCGGGCGAAACGCTGATGGTCACGCCGGACCGCATCCAGTACATGGACGTGGCGCCGTCGCAGATCGTGTCGGTGGCAGCATCGCTGATTCCATTCCTCGAGCACGATGACGCGAACCGCGCATTGATGGGTTCGAACATGCAGCGTCAGGCTGTGCCGTGTCTGCGTCCGGAAAAGCCGGTCGTCGGTACGGGTATCGAGCGCACGGTGGCAGTCGACTCGGGCACGACCGTGCAGGCTCTGCGCGGCGGTGTGGTCGATTACGTCGACGCAGGCCGTATCGTGATTCGCGTGAACGACGATGAAGCGGTGGCTGGCGACGTCGGTGTCGACATCTACAACCTGATCAAGTACACGCGTTCGAACCAGAACACGAACATCAACCAGCGTCCGATCGCGAAGGTTGGCGACAAGGTTGCGCGTGGCGACGTGCTGGCTGACGGCGCTTCGACGGACCTGGGTGAACTGGCGCTTGGCCAGAACATGCTGGTCGCGTTCATGCCGTGGAACGGCTACAACTTCGAAGACTCGATCCTGATCTCGGAGAAGGTCGTTGCGGACGACCGTTATACGTCGATTCACATCGAAGAACTGAATGTCGTGGCTCGCGACACGAAGCTCGGACCGGAAGAAATCACGCGCGACATTTCGAACCTCGCGGAAGTGCAGCTTGGCCGTCTCGATGAGTCGGGCATCGTGTACATCGGCGCGGAAGTCGAAGCAGGCGACGTGCTGGTCGGCAAGGTCACGCCGAAGGGCGAAACCCAGCTGACGCCGGAAGAAAAGCTGCTGCGCGCAATTTTCGGTGAAAAGGCGTCGGACGTGAAGGACACGTCGCTGCGCGTGCCGTCGGGCATGAGCGGCACCGTGATCGACGTGCAGGTGTTCACGCGTGAAGGCATCCAGCGCGACAAGCGCGCGCAACAGATCATCGACGACGAACTGAAGCGTTATCGTCTCGACCTGAACGACCAGCTGCGTATCGTGGAAGGCGATGCGTTCCAGCGTCTCGCGCGTATGCTCGATGGCAAGGTCGCGAACGGCGGTCCGAAGAAGCTCGCGAAGGGCACGAAGATCGAACAGGCTTACCTCGAAGATCTGGATCACTACCACTGGTTCGACATCCGCCTCGCGGACGAAGAAGCAGCGGCCCAGCTCGAAGCCATCAAGGATTCGATCGAACAGAAGCGTCACCAGTTCGACCTCGCATTCGAAGAGAAGCGCAAGAAGCTGACGCAAGGCGACGAACTGCCGCCGGGCGTGCTGAAGATGGTCAAGGTCTACCTGGCTGTGAAGCGTCGTCTGCAGCCTGGCGACAAGATGGCAGGCCGTCACGGTAACAAGGGTGTCGTGTCGAAGATCGTTCCGATCGAAGACATGCCGTACATGGCCGATGGCCGTCCGGCTGACGTCGTGCTGAACCCGCTGGGCGTTCCGTCGCGGATGAACGTGGGTCAGGTTCTCGAAGTGCATCTGGGTTGGGCCGCGAAGGGTCTGGGCTGGCGTATCGGCGAAATGCTGCAGCGTCAGGCGAAGATCGAAGAACTCCGCAAGTTCCTGACCAAGATCTACAACGAGTCGGGCCGCGCGGAAGAGCTGGAAAGCTTCTCCGACGACGAGATTTTCGAACTCGCGAGGAACCTGCGCGAAGGCGTGCCGTTCGCAACGCCGGTGTTCGACGGTGCAACGGAAGAGGAAATGTCCAGCATGCTGGATCTGGCCTACCCGGACGACATCGCGAAGAACCTCGGCATGACGCCGTCGAAGAACCAGGTGCGTCTGTACGACGGCCGCACGGGCGAAATGTTCGAACGGACGGTGACGGTTGGCTACATGCACTACCTGAAGCTGCACCACTTGGTCGACGACAAGATGCACGCGCGTTCGACGGGTCCGTACTCGCTGGTCACGCAGCAGCCGCTGGGTGGTAAGGCGCAGTTCGGTGGTCAGCGCTTCGGTGAAATGGAAGTGTGGGCGCTCGAAGCCTACGGCGCATCGTATGTGCTGCAGGAAATGTTGACGGTCAAGTCGGACGACGTGACGGGCCGGACCAAGGTTTACGAGAACCTGGTGAAGGGCGATCACGTGATCGACGCGGGCATGCCGGAATCCTTCAACGTGCTGGTGAAGGAAATCCGCTCGCTCGGTATCGACATCGACCTCGACCGCAACTAATCGGACTACGGAGAGAAAGCAATGAAAGCTCTGCTCGATCTATTCAAGCAAGTCCAACAGGAAGAAGTTTTTGACGCGATCAAGATCGGTCTGGCCTCGCCGGACAAGATCCGTTCGTGGTCGTTCGGTGAAGTCAAGAAGCCGGAAACGATCAACTACCGCACCTTCAAGCCGGAGCGGGATGGTCTGTTCTGCGCGAAGATTTTCGGTCCGATCAAGGACTACGAATGCCTTTGCGGCAAGTACAAGCGCCTGAAGCACCGTGGCGTGATCTGCGAGAAGTGCGGCGTCGAAGTGACGCTCGCGAAGGTGCGTCGCGAACGCATGGGCCACATCGAACTGGCCTCGCCTGTCGCGCACATCTGGTTCCTGAAGTCGCTGCCGTCGCGTCTGGGCATGGTGCTCGACATGACGCTGCGCGACATCGAGCGCGTGCTGTACTTCGAAGCATATGTGGTGATCGATCCGGGCATGACGCCGCTGAAGGCGCGTCAGATCATGACGGAAGAGGATTACTACAATAAGGTCGAAGAGTACGGTGACGAATTCCGCGCTGAAATGGGCGCGGAAGGCGTGCGCGAACTGCTGCGCGCGATCAACATCGACGAGCAGGTCGAAACGCTGCGCTCGGAGCTGAAGAACACGGGTTCGGAAGCGAAGATCAAGAAGTACGCGAAGCGTCTGAAGGTGCTCGAGGCCTTCCAGCGTTCGGGCATCAAGCCCGAGTGGATGATTCTCGAGGTGCTGCCGGTGCTGCCGCCGGAACTGCGTCCGCTGGTTCCGCTGGACGGCGGTCGTTTCGCGACTTCGGACCTGAACGATCTGTATCGCCGCGTGATCAACCGTAACAACCGGTTGAAGCGTCTGCTCGAACTGAAGGCGCCTGAAATCATCGTCCGCAACGAAAAGCGGATGCTGCAGGAAGCCGTCGATTCGCTGCTCGACAACGGCCGTCGCGGTAAGGCGATGACGGGCGCGAACAAGCGTCCGCTGAAGTCGCTCGCCGACATGATCAAGGGTAAGGGCGGTCGTTTCCGTCAGAACCTGCTGGGCAAGCGCGTCGACTACTCGGGCCGTTCGGTCATCGTGGTCGGCCCGACGCTGAAGCTGCACCAGTGCGGTCTGCCGAAGCTGATGGCGCTCGAACTGTTCAAGCCATTCATCTTCAACAAGCTGGAAGTGATGGGTGTTGCTACCACCATCAAGGCTGCGAAGAAGGAAGTCGAGAACCAGACGCCGGTGGTGTGGGACATCCTCGAAGAGGTGATCCGCGAGCATCCGGTCATGCTGAACCGCGCGCCGACGCTGCACCGTCTTGGCATTCAGGCTTTCGAACCGGTGCTGATCGAAGGTAAGGCAATCCAGCTGCACCCGCTCGTTTGCGCAGCGTTCAACGCCGACTTCGACGGTGACCAGATGGCTGTTCACGTTCCGCTGTCGCTCGAAGCGCAGATGGAAGCGCGTACGCTGATGCTGGCGTCGAACAACGTGCTGTTCCCGGCTAACGGCGATCCGTCGATCGTGCCGTCGCAGGATATCGTGCTCGGTTTGTACTACGCGACTCGTGAAGCAGTGAACGCCAAGGGCGAAGGCCTGACGTTCACGGGCGTCTCGGAAGCGCTGCGTGCCTACGAGAACAAGGAAGTCGAGCTCGCCTCGCGCGTCAACGTGCGGATCACCGAAATGGTCCATAACGAAGACAAGTCGGAAGGTGCACCGGCGTTCGTGCCGAAGATCACGCTGTACGCGACGACCGTCGGCCGTTCGATCCTGTCGGAAATTCTGCCGCCGGGCCTGCCGTTCTCGGTGCTGAACAAGCCGCTGAAGAAGAAGGAAATCTCGCGTCTGATCAACACCGCATTCCGCAAGTGCGGTCTGCGTGAAACCGTGATTTTCGCCGACCAGTTGATGCAGTCGGGTTTCCGTCTGGCAACGCGCGCTGGTATCTCGATCTGCGTCGACGACATGCTCGTGCCGCCGCAGAAGGAAACCATCGTCGGCGACGCCGCGAAGAAGGTGAAGGAATACGACCGTCAGTACATGTCGGGTCTCGTCACCTCGCAAGAACGCTACAACAACGTGGTCGACATCTGGTCGGCGACGTCGGAAGCGGTCGGCAAGGCGATGATGGAACAGCTGTCGACGGAACCGGTCACGGATCGCGACGGCAACGAAACGCGTCAGGAATCGTTCAACTCGATTTACATGATGGCGGACTCGGGTGCTCGTGGTTCCGCGGTTCAGATTCGTCAGCTGGCCGGTATGCGTGGCCTGATGGCGAAGCCGGACGGCTCGATCATCGAGACGCCGATTACGGCGAACTTCCGTGAAGGCCTGAACGTGTTGCAGTACTTCATCTCGACCCACGGCGCACGTAAGGGTCTGGCTGATACGGCACTGAAGACGGCAAACTCGGGTTACCTGACGCGTCGTCTCGTCGACGTGACGCAGGATCTGGTGGTGGTCGAGGACGATTGCGGTACGTCCAACGGCGTCGCCATGAAGGCGTTGGTTGAAGGCGGTGAAGTCGTCGAAGCGCTGCGTGACCGTATCCTCGGTCGCGTGACGGTGGCTGACGTCGTCAATCCGGAATCGCAGGAAACGCTGTACGAAACGGGCACGTTGCTCGACGAAGACGCGGTCGAAGAAATCGAACGCCTCGGCATCGACGAAGTGCGTGTGCGTACGCCGCTGACTTGCGAAACGCGCTACGGTCTGTGCGCAGCCTGCTACGGTCGCGACCTGGGCCGCGGCTCGTCGGTCAACGTCGGTGAAGCAGTCGGCGTGATCGCTGCGCAGTCGATCGGTGAGCCGGGCACGCAGCTGACGATGCGTACGTTCCACATCGGTGGTGCGGCATCGCGTGCGGCAGTGGCGTCGTCGGTCGAAGCGAAGTCGAACGGTACGGTGCGTTTCACGTCGACGATGCGTTACGTGACGAATGCGAAGGGCGAGCAGATCGTCATCTCGCGTTCGGGCGAAGCGATGATCACCGACGATCACGGCCGCGAGCGCGAGCGTCACAAGGTGCCGTATGGCGCGACGCTGCTGCAACTCGACGGCGCGCAGATCAAGGCGGGCACGCAACTGGCCACGTGGGATCCGCTGACGCGTCCGATCATCACCGAGTGGGGCGGTACGGTGAAGTTCGAAAACGTCGAAGAAGGCGTGACGGTCGCAAAGCAGATCGACGACGTGACGGGTCTTTCGACACTCGTCGTGATCGACGTGAAGCGCCGCGGCTCGCAGGCTTCGAAGAGCGTGCGTCCGCAGGTGAAGCTGCTCGACGCGAACGGCGAAGAAGTGAAGATCCCGAACTCGGAGCACTCGGTTCAGATCGGCTTCCAGGTCGGCGCACTGATCACCGTGAAGGATGGTCAGCAGGTTCAGGTGGGTGAAGTGCTCGCACGTATCCCGACTGAAGCGCAGAAGACGCGTGACATTACGGGTGGGCTGCCGCGTGTGGCGGAACTGTTCGAAGCACGTTCGCCGAAGGACGCAGGTATCCTGGCGGAAGTCACGGGTACGACGTCGTTCGGTAAGGACACGAAGGGCAAGCAGCGTCTCGTTATCACGGACCTCGAAGGCAATCAGCACGAGTTCCTGATCGCGAAGGAAAAGCAGGTTCTGGTGCACGATGGTCAAGTCGTCAACAAGGGCGAAATGATCGTGGACGGGCCGGCGGATCCGCACGACATCCTGCGTCTGCAGGGTATCGAAGCGCTGTCGCGCTACATCGTGGACGAAGTGCAGGACGTGTACCGTCTGCAGGGCGTGAAGATCAACGACAAGCACATTGAAGTGATCGTGCGTCAGATGCTGCGTCGCGTGCAGATCAGCGACAACGGCGATACGCGCTTCATCCCGGGTGAGCAGGTCGAGCGTTCGGACATGCTGGACGAAAACGATCGCATGGTCGCGGAAGACAAGCGTCCGGCAACGTACGAGAACATCCTGCTGGGTATCACGAAGGCGTCGCTGTCGACCGATTCGTTCATCTCCGCGGCATCGTTCCAGGAAACGACCCGCGTGCTGACGGAAGCGGCGATCATGGGCAAGCGCGACGATCTGCGTGGCCTGAAGGAAAACGTGATCGTCGGTCGTCTGATTCCGGCCGGTACGGGTCTCGCGTTCCACAAGGCGCGCAAGACCAAGGAAATGGCGGATCGCGAGCGTTTCGACCAGATCGCTGCAGAAGAGGCCTTCGAGTTCGGTACGCCGGAAACCCCGGCTGCCGAGCAAACGCCGCACACCAACGAGTAAGCCGGCAGGCGGCGCAAGCCGCCATGCCTGTGAAGTTGGCCGACGTTGCCTGAACCGCCCGGTTTCGACCGGGCGGTTTTTTTTTGCCTTTTGGATCTGCGTTTCTGCCTATGCCTTTCGGACTCTGCCGGACGGCCAGTTACACGACAAAGCTCGGGCGAAGTGCGATTGCGTTGGTAAAATTCGTGTCACCCGCTCCGCGCACTTTTCTCTCTCCTTCATGTCCCGTTCGCTCCAGATCCTCAACGAAGTTTTCGGTTATCCCGCGTTTCGAGGGCAGCAGGGCGAAATCGTCGAACACGTTTCTTCAGGCGGCGACTGTCTGGTGCTGATGCCGACTGGCGGCGGCAAATCGCTGTGCTATCAGATTCCTTCACTGGTGCGCCGCGAAGCTGGGTTGGGCGCAGGGATCGTCGTGTCGCCGCTGATCGCGTTGATGCAAGATCAGGTGGCGGCGCTGAGGGAAGTCGGTGTGCGCGCGGCGTATCTGAACTCAACGCTGTCGGGCGCCGATGCAGCCGCGACGGAGCGCGCGTTGCGTGAGGGCGAAATCGATCTGCTGTATGTCGCCCCTGAACGGCTGATGACGCCGCGCTTTCTCGATCTGATCGAACGCGCGCGCATCGGCTTGTTCGCCATCGACGAAGCGCATTGCGTGTCGCAATGGGGCCACGATTTCAGGCCCGAGTACATCCAGCTTTCGGTGTTGCACGAGCGGTTCCCTTCGGTACCGCGTATCGCGCTGACCGCCACCGCCGACGCGATCACACGCGACGAAATCATCCATCGCCTGGCGCTCGACGACGCGCGTGTGTTCGTGTCGAGCTTCGATCGACCGAACATCCGCTATCGGATCGTCGAGAAGGACAACGCGCGTTCGCAACTGCTCGACTTCATCCGCGCGGAACACACGCGCACGGACGGCACGACTGACGCGGGCGTCGTGTATTGCCTGTCGCGCCGCAAGGTCGAGGAAACGGCCGAGTGGCTGAAAGGGCAGGGAGTGCGCGCGCTGCCATATCACGCGGGCATGGAATTCGAAGTGCGTCAGCGGCATCAGGAGATGTTTCAGCGCGAGGAAGGCGTCGTGATGTGCGCGACGATTGCGTTCGGCATGGGCATCGACAAGCCGGATGTGCGCTTTGTCGCGCATCTGGATTTGCCGAAGAGCGTCGAAGGCTATTACCAGGAGACGGGGCGTGCCGGCCGTGATGGTTTGCCGGCGAACGCCTGGATGACGTACGGTCTCGGCGACGTCGTGCAGCAGCGCAAGATGATCGACGAATCCGAAGCCGACGACGCGCATAAGCGCGTGCAAACCGGCAAGCTCGACGCGTTGCTCGGTTTGTGTGAAGCCGCGACGTGCCGGCGCGTGCGGCTGCTCGCTTACTTCGGCGAAGAGGGCAAGCCGTGCGGCAACTGCGATACATGTCTCGAGCCGCCGGCGTCGTGGGATGCGACGCGTGAATCGCAGATGGCGCTGTCATGCGCGTTTCGTGCGCAGCGCGCTAGCGGCTTCAATTTCGGCGCAGGACATCTGATCGACATTCTTCGCGGCAATCGTACTGAGAAGATTCTGCAGCGTGGCCACGAGAAGCTGAGCACCTTCGGAATCGGCGCGGCGTTGTCCGAGCATGAATGGCGTGCGGTGTTTCGCCAGTTGGTCGCATTCGGATTTCTCACCGTCGATCACGACGGTTTCGGCGCCCTCGTGCTGACTGAAGCCAGTAAGCCCGTGCTAAAAGGCGAGCAACAAGTGACGATGCGTCGCTATGTGAAGCCGGTGCGCACGCGTCAATCTTCGGGACGCACAAGCGAACGGGCCGATCCGACAGCGGGCATGAATTCACGCGAGCGAGCGCGTTGGGACCGCCTGCGCGCTTGGCGCACCGAAACCGCGAAGAGCGATGGCGTACCGGCGTACGTCATTTTCCACGACGCCACGCTGGCCGAAATCGCGCGTAATTCCCCGGAATCGCTCGAAGATTTGCGCCACATTCCCGGCATGGGCGCGCGCAAGCTCGACCGTTTCGGCGACGAGCTGCTCGAAGTCGTCGCCGCGGATTGAGTTCGAACAGCCCGCCAACCCTTTCGAATCGACGCAACCTGTTGACTCGTTTGGGATTTTCGGAATATGATGCTAGGTTCCGGTTCTTGGCGGGATTGCGTGCGATGCAAGCTCGTCGCCGACACGTCAAGGCTGGAAGTCAGCAGTAGTCAGAAACGCGTCATTTTCTGCTTTGCCCAGAAACGAACGCGTCGATTTTGTTCAATTTCAGGAATAAACAATGCCAACCATCAATCAACTGGTTCGCAAAGGCCGCACGTCGGAAACGACGAAGAGCAAGAGCCCGGCCTTGCAGGACTGCCCCCAGCGTCGCGGCGTGTGCACCCGTGTGTACACCACGACACCTAAGAAGCCTAACTCGGCGCTCCGTAAGGTCGCCAAGGTTCGTCTGACGAACGGCTTCGAAGTCATTTCGTACATCGGTGGTGAAGGCCACAACCTGCAGGAACACTCGGTCGTGCTGATCCGCGGCGGCCGTGTGAAGGACTTGCCGGGTGTGCGTTACCACATGGTTCGTGGCTCGCTGGATACCCAGGGCGTCAAGGATCGTAAGCAAGCTCGCTCGAAGTACGGTGCGAAGCGTGCCAAGGCTGGCAAGTAAGCAGCCGGTCAGCAGTAACAGGTCGCTCGCAAGAGCGGTTTAGCGGTGGTGCCGGAGAGCCGGTGCTGTCGAGTAAGTGGTCACCCGACCAGGCTGGTAAGTCGTTATGGATGAATCGGGTTAGTTGGTGGCCGCGGGGTGGGTGCATGAAAGCGCCGCTCCAACTGAAAAGTTAAAGGAAGAAACATGCCGCGTCGTCGCGAAGTTCCCAAGCGGGAAGTGTTGCCGGATCCGAAGTTCGGTAACGTTGATGTTGCAAAATTCATGAACGTGCTGATGCTCTCCGGTAAGAAGTCGGTTGCCGAGCGCATCGTGTACGGCGCTTTCGAACAGATCCAGACCAAGGGTGGCAAGGACCCGCTGGAAGTGTTCACGGTAGCGCTCAACAACGTGAAGCCGGTGGTCGAAGTGAAGAGCCGTCGCGTTGGTGGTGCGAACTATCAGGTTCCGGTCGAAGTGCGTCCGTCGCGTCGTATGGCATTGGCGATGCGTTGGTTGCGTGAAGCCGCGAAGAAGCGCAGCGAGAAGTCGATGGCTCTGCGTCTGGCTGGTGAACTCTCCGAAGCGGCTGAAGGCCGTGGCGGCGCGATGAAGAAGCGCGACGAAGTTCACCGGATGGCAGAAGCCAATAAGGCGTTCTCGCATTTCCGTTTCTAAGCATCCCGTCCCCGGGCTGGCAGTAAAGCGGAAAGAAATTCCGGGCGGGTGCGCTTACAAAGCGCCTCGCCCGTTTGTGTTAGAGCGCGATGGACTGGTTTCCATCGTGTCATCCCAATAGAGGATTAAAGTGGCTCGCAAGACACCTATCGAGCGCTACCGCAACATCGGTATTAGCGCTCACATCGACGCCGGCAAAACGACGACGACCGAGCGCATCCTGTTCTATACCGGCGTGAACCACAAGATCGGTGAAGTGCACGACGGCGCCGCCACCATGGACTGGATGGAGCAGGAACAGGAACGTGGTATTACCATCACGTCCGCTGCTACCACGGCGTTCTGGAAAGGCATGGCAGGCGACCGCGCCGAGCACCGTATCAACATCATCGACACCCCGGGCCACGTCGACTTCACGATTGAAGTCGAGCGCTCGATGCGCGTGCTCGACGGTGCGTGCATGGTCTACTGCGCTGTGGGCGGCGTGCAGCCGCAGTCGGAAACGGTGTGGCGCCAGGCGAACAAGTACAAGGTTCCCCGTCTCGCGTTCATCAACAAGATGGACCGCACCGGCGCGAACTTCTTCAAGGTCTACGACCAGCTCAAGCTGCGTCTGAAGGCGAACCCGGTTCCCGTCGTCGTGCCGATCGGCGCGGAAGAGAACTTCACGGGCGTCGTCGATCTGATGAAGATGAAGGCGATCATTTGGGACGAAGCGTCCCAAGGTACGAAGTTCTCGTACGAAGACATCCCGGCTGAACTGGTCGATTCGTGCAACGAATGGCGCGAAAAGATGATCGAAGCCGCGGCTGAGTCGAGCGAAGAATTGATGAACAAGTACCTCGAAGACGGCGAGCTGTCGGAGGCGGAAATCATCAAGGGTCTGCGCGACCGTACGATCGCTTGCGAAATTCAGCCGATGCTGTGCGGCACCGCGTTCAAGAACAAGGGCGTACAACGTATGCTGGACGCCGTTCTGGACTTCCTGCCGTCGCCTGTCGACATTCCGCCGGTTACGGGCGAACTGGAAAACGGCGAAAAGGGTGAGCGCCGCGCTGCCGACGACGAAAAGTTCTCGGCACTGGCATTCAAGATCATGACGGACCCGTTCGTCGGCCAGCTGATCTTCTTCCGTGTGTACTCGGGCGTCGTGAATTCGGGCGACACCGTGCTGAACGCGACCAAAGACAAGAAGGAACGTCTCGGTCGTATTCTGCAGATGCACGCGAACCAGCGCGAAGAAATCAAGGAAGTGCGCGCAGGCGACATCGCTGCTGCAGTCGGACTGAAAGACGCAACGACCGGCGACACGCTGTGCGATCCGCAAAGCCCGATCGTGCTCGAACGCATGATTTTCCCGGAGCCGGTGATTTCGCAGGCTGTTGAGCCGAAGACGAAGCCTGACCAGGAAAAGATGGGTCTGGCGCTGAATCGTCTGGCTCAGGAAGATCCGTCGTTCCGCGTTCAAACGGACGAAGAATCGGGTCAAACCATTATTTCGGGCATGGGCGAGCTCCACCTGGAAATTCTGGTTGACCGTATGAAGCGCGAATTCGGCGTTGAAGCTACCGTCGGCAAGCCGCAGGTTGCTTACCGCGAAACGATTCGCGGCAAGGCGGAAGACGTTGACGGCAAGTTCGTCAAGCAGTCGGGTGGTCGCGGCCAATACGGCCACGCGGTCATCACGCTCGAGCCGAATGAGCAAGGCAAGGGCTACGAGTTCCTCGACGAGATCAAGGGTGGTGTGATTCCGCGCGAATACATCCCCGCGGTCGACAAGGGTATCCAGGAAACGCTGAAGGCAGGCGTGCTGGCAGGCTTCCCGGTCGTCGACGTCAAGGTTCACCTGACGTTTGGCTCGTACCACGACGTTGACTCGAACGAAAATGCGTTCCGCATGGCCGGCTCGATGGCGTTCAAGGAAGCAATGCGCAAGGCTCAACCGGTCATCCTCGAACCGATGATGGCTGTCGAAGTCGAAACGCCGGAAGACTACATGGGCAACGTGATGGGCGACCTGTCGGGCCGTCGCGGTATTGTTCAGGGTATGGAAGACATGATTGGCGGCGGCAAGATCGTTCGCGCTGAAGTGCCGCTGTCGGAAATGTTCGGCTACTCGACGTCCCTGCGCTCGTTGAGCCAAGGTCGTGCAACGTACACGATGGAATTCAAGCACTATTCCGAAGCGCCGCGTAACGTGTCGGAAGCGATCATCAACGCGAAGTCGAAGTAAGACCTCGCGAAGTCAATCATCGAACAACTTTTTGAAAGAAGAGAACCATGGCTAAAGGTAAATTCGAACGGACCAAGCCGCACGTGAACGTCGGCACGATCGGTCACGTTGACCACGGCAAGACCACGCTGACGGCAGCGATCACGACGGTGCTGACCAAGAAGTTTGGCGGCGAAGCGAAGGCCTATGACCAGATCGACGCGGCGCCGGAAGAAAAGGCACGTGGCATCACGATCAACACGGCGCACGTCGAGTACGAAACGGCTAACCGCCACTACGCGCACGTCGACTGCCCGGGCCACGCTGACTATGTGAAGAACATGATCACGGGCGCAGCGCAGATGGACGGCGCAATCCTGGTGTGCTCGGCAGCAGACGGCCCGATGCCGCAAACGCGTGAGCACATCCTGCTGGCGCGTCAGGTCGGTGTGCCGTACATCATCGTGTTCCTGAACAAGTGCGACATGGTGGACGACGCCGAGCTGCTCGAGCTGGTGGAAATGGAGGTGCGCGAGCTGCTGTCGAAGTACGACTTCCCGGGCGACGACACGCCGATCATCAAGGGTTCGGCCAAGCTGGCGCTGGAAGGCGACACGGGCGAGCTGGGCGAAGTGGCGATCATGAACCTGGCCGACGCACTGGATACGTACATCCCGACGCCGGAGCGCGCAGTTGACGGTGCGTTCCTGATGCCGGTGGAAGACGTGTTCTCGATCTCGGGTCGCGGCACGGTGGTGACGGGTCGCGTTGAACGCGGCGTCGTCAAGGTCGGCGAGGAAATCGAAATTGTCGGTATCAAGCCGACGGTGAAGACGACCTGCACCGGCGTGGAAATGTTCCGCAAGCTGCTCGACCAGGGTCAGGCAGGCGACAACGTCGGTATCCTGCTGCGCGGCACGAAGCGTGAAGATGTGGAGCGTGGCCAGGTGCTGGCCAAGCCGGGTTCGATCAACCCGCACACGCACTTCACGGCTGAAGTGTACGTGCTGAGCAAGGACGAAGGCGGTCGTCATACGCCGTTCTTCAACAACTATCGTCCGCAGTTCTACTTCCGTACGACGGACGTGACGGGTTCGATCGAGTTGCCGAAGGACAAGGAAATGGTCATGCCGGGCGACAACGTGTCGATCACGGTGAAGCTGATCAACCCGATCGCGATGGAAGAAGGTCTGCGCTTCGCGATCCGCGAAGGTGGCCGTACTGTCGGCGCAGGTGTCGTTGCCAAGATCCTCGAGTAAAATCGCGGATTGCTGTAGCAATATGCAGTGCCCGGGTCTGGGCACTCGCGCTCAGCGGGCGCCCGGACCTACGCTCTTTTTCTAATCGGCGGTGCAATATCGCCTCGCTCTTTCCAAGGAATTCGTCATGCAGAACCAGAAAATCCGCATTCGCCTGAAGGCATTCGACTACCGTCTGATCGATCAATCGGCTGCTGAAATCGTCGACACAGCAAAGCGGACGGGCGCAATCGTTCGCGGTCCGGTGCCCCTGCCGACCCGCATTCAGCGTTTCGACATCCTGCGTTCGCCGCACGTCAACAAGACGTCGCGCGACCAGCTCGAAATCCGCACGCACCAACGCCTGATGGACATCGTCGATCCGACGGACAAGACCGTTGACGCGCTGATGAAGCTGGACCTGCCGGCTGGCGTGGACGTCGAAATCAAGCTGCAGTAAAGGTCTCGGACGGCATCCAGATTCGCGGATGCCGCTAAGTCTTTGATTGCTTGCAGAAAACGAAAAGCCTCGCTATAATGCAAGGCTTTTCGCGCATTTGCGTAAAAAAGCCGTTGCAATTCGTCTCTGAAACGCTCGGCATTTTGTAAATTAGCCCCGACCAATCGCAGTCGGGAATGGAGAAAACGATGAGCCTTGGACTCGTAGGTCGCAAGGTTGGCATGACCCGTATCTTCACGGCTGAAGGGGATTCGATTCCCGTCACCGTGCTGGACGTGTCCGACAACCGCGTGACGCAGATCAAGACTGTTGAAACCGACGGCTACACGGCCGTTCAGGTTGCCTTCGGTACGCGCCGTGCATCGCGCGTGACGAAGCCGTTCGCAGGTCATCTCGCCAAAGCCGGTGTTCAAGCCGGTGAAATCCTCAAGGAATTCCAGATCGACGCCGTCAAGGCTGCCGAGCTGTCGAATGGCGCAGTGATCGGTGTGGATCTCTTCGAAGTGGGCCAGAAGGTCGATGTGCAAGGCACCTCGATCGGTAAGGGCTACGCCGGTACCATCAAGCGCTACAACTTCGCTTCGGGCCGTGCATCGCACGGTAACTCGCGTTCGCACAACGTGCCGGGTTCGATCGGTATGGCGCAGGATCCGGGTCGTGTTTTCCCGGGTAAGCGCATGACGGGTCATATGGGTGACGAGACGGTCACCGTGCAGAACCTCGAAATCGCACGTATCGACGCAGATCGCAAGCTGCTGCTGGTCAAGGGTGCTGTTCCGGGTGCGAAGGGCGGCAAGGTTTTCGTGACGCCGGCTGTGAAGGCGCGTGCCGTGAAAGGAGCGAAATAATGGAACTTAAGCTCCTGAATGCCAACGGTCAGGAAGGCGCAGCAGTCAACGCGTCGGACGTCGTGTTCGGCCGTGACTACAACGAAGCCCTGATCCACCAGATCGTCGTCGCTTATCAGGCGAACGCACGTAGCGGCAACCGCGCTCAGAAGGACCGTGAGCAGGTCAAGCACACCACGAAGAAGCCGTGGCGACAGAAGGGTACGGGCCGTGCTCGTGCCGGTATGTCGTCGAGCCCGTTGTGGCGTGGCGGCGGTCGCATCTTCCCGAATTCGCCGGAAGAAAATTTCTCGCACAAGGTCAACAAGAAGATGCATCGCGCAGGTCTCTGCTCGATCTTCTCGCAGCTGGCCCGCGAAGGCCGCATCGCGGTTGTCGACGAGCTGACGCTCGAAGCGCCGAAGACGAAGCTGCTGGCCGAAAAGTTCAAGGCGATGGGTCTCGACTCCGTGCTGGTCATCACCGACACGGTTGACGAAAACCTGTACCTCGCGTCGCGCAATCTGGCCCACGTGGCCGTTGTCGAGCCGCGTTACGCCGACCCCCTGTCGCTGATCTACTTCAAGAAAGTGCTGATCACGAAGGCTGCGGTCGCCCAGATCGAGGAGTTGCTGTCATGAGCGAAGTTCGCAAAAACGATCATCGTTTGATGCAAGTTCTGCTCGCGCCGGTGATCTCCGAAAAGGCGACGCTGGTGGCTGACAAGAACGAGCAAGTCGTGTTCGAAGTTGCGCCGGACGCTACGAAGCAGGAAGTGAAGGCTGCTG
Organism: Paraburkholderia sp. SIMBA_054; assembly: GCF_046534875.1. NCBI lineage: Bacteria > Pseudomonadati > Pseudomonadota > Betaproteobacteria > Burkholderiales > Burkholderiaceae > Paraburkholderia > Paraburkholderia sp. SIMBA_054. The sequence continues at coordinate 22,997 of NZ_JAWRXV010000027.1, forward strand.
TCGAGCTGCTGTTCAAGGTGGAAGTCAATTCCGTCAACGTGCTGGTCCAGAAGGGCAAAGCAAAGCGCTTTGGCCGTTTCATGGGTAAGCGCAAGGACGTGAAGAAGGCGTACGTCTGCCTGAAGCCCGGCCAGGAAATCAACTTTGAAGCGGAGGCCAAGTAATCATGGCAATCGTGAAAGTTAAGCCGACTTCGCCGGGCCGCCGCGCGATGGTCAAGGTGGTCAACAAGGATCTGCATAAGGGCAAGCCGTACGCACCGCTGCTCGACACGCAGAGCAAGACCGCCGGCCGTAACAACAACGGTCGTATCACCACGCGTCATAAGGGTGGTGGTCACAAGCAGCACTATCGTATCGTCGACTTCCGTCGCACGAAGGATGGCATTCCCGCGAAGGTCGAACGCCTCGAGTACGATCCGAACCGTAGCGCGAACATCGCGCTGGTCGTGTACGCAGATGGCGAACGTAGCTACATCATCGCTCCGAAGGGCGTGACGGTTGGCCAGCAACTGATGTCGGGTTCGGAAGCTCCGATCCGCGCAGGCAACACGCTGCCGATCCGCAACATTCCGGTTGGTACGACGATTCACTGCATCGAAATGCTGCCGGGCAAGGGCGCGCAAATGGCGCGTTCGGCTGGTACGTCGGCGATGCTGTTGGCTCGTGAAGGCACCTACGCGCAGGTTCGTCTGCGCTCGGGCGAAATCCGCCGCGTTCACATCGAGTGCCGCGCGACGATCGGTGAAGTAGGCAACGAAGAGCACAGCCTCCGTCAAATCGGTAAGGCTGGCGCGAACCGCTGGCGCGGTATCCGCCCGACGGTGCGTGGCGTTGCAATGAACCCGGTCGATCACCCGCACGGTGGTGGTGAAGGCAAGACGGCTGCAGGTCGCGATCCGGTGAGCCCGTGGGGCACGCCGACGAAGGGTTATCGCACCCGTAGCAACAAGCGCACGACGAGCATGATCGTCCAGCGCCGTCACAAGCGTTAAGGAGTAGGCAATGGCACGTTCTATTAAAAAAGGTCCGTTCTGCGACGCCCATTTGCTGAAGAAAGTTGAGGCGGCTGCAGCATCGCGCGACAAGAAGCCAATCAAGACCTGGTCGCGTCGTTCGACGATCCTGCCGGACTTCATCGGTCTGACGATCGCCGTTCATAACGGCCGTCAACACGTTCCGGTGTACGTCACGGAAAACATGGTCGGCCACAAGCTTGGCGAGTTCGCACTGACCCGTACGTTCAAGGGTCACGCGGCCGACAAGAAGGCCAAGAAATAAGGGGCAATCAAGATGGAAGTGAAAGCAATTCATCGCGGTGCCCGCATCTCGGCGCAGAAAACGCGCCTTGTGGCTGACCAGATTCGTGGTTTGCCGGTCGACAAGGCGCTGAACGTTCTGACGTTCTCGCCGAAGAAGGCGGCGGGTATCGTTAAGAAGGTCGTGCTGTCTGCGATCGCGAATGCGGAACACAACGAAGGCGCCGATATCGACGAGCTCAAGATCACGAGCATCTACGTCGACAAGGCTGCTTCGCTGAAGCGTTTCACCGCACGCGCAAAGGGTCGCGGTAACCGCATCGAGAAGCAATCCTGTCACATCACTGTGACGGTCGGGAATTAAGGAGCCATACGATGGGACAGAAAATTCATCCGACTGGCTTCCGTTTGGCCGTCAGCCGCAATTGGGCTTCGCGTTGGTACGCGAACAACAACAATTTCGCGGCGATGTTGCAGGAAGACATCGGTGTTCGTGAATACCTGAAGAAGAAGCTGAAGAACGCGTCCGTCGGCCGCGTTGTGATCGAGCGTCCTGCAAAGAACGCGCGTATCACGATTTTCAGCTCGCGTCCGGGTGTCGTGATCGGCAAGAAGGGTGAAGACATTGAACTGCTGAAGGCCGAGCTGCAAAAGCGCATGGGCGTTCCGGTTCACGTGAACATCGAAGAAATCCGCAAGCCGGAAACGGATGCGCAGCTGATCGCCGATTCGATCACGCAACAGCTCGAACGCCGGATCATGTTCCGCCGTGCGATGAAGCGTGCGATGCAAAACGCGATGCGTCTGGGTGCTCAAGGCATCAAGATCATGAGCGCGGGCCGTCTGAACGGTATCGAAATCGCTCGTACGGAGTGGTATCGCGAAGGTCGCGTGCCCCTGCACACGCTGCGTGCGGACATCGACTACGCAACCTCGGAAGCGAAGACGACGTACGGCATCATCGGCGTGAAGGTATGGGTCTACAAGGGCGACACGCTCGGCCGCAACGACGCTCCGGTGGTTGAAGAAGTCGCCGAAGAAAAGCGTCCGCGCCGCAACGCACGTCCGGGCGATCGACGCCCGCGTCGCGATGGTGAAGGTGCACCGGCAGGTGCTCGCCGTGGTGCTCCGCGCCGAGGCGGTGCTGGCGACGGTAAGACTGGAGAATAACGATGCTGCAACCGAAACGCAGGAAGTATCGCAAAGAGCAGAAGGGTCGTAACACGGGCGTCGCAACGCGTGGTAACGCGGTGTCGTTCGGTGAATACGGTCTGAAGGCTATCGGTCGCGGCCGCCTGACCGCACGTCAGATTGAAGCAGCGCGTCGTGCAATGACGCGTCACATCAAGCGCGGCGGCCGCATCTGGATTCGCATTTTCCCGGACAAGCCGATCTCGCAGAAGCCGGCTGAAGTACGTATGGGTAACGGTAAAGGTAACCCTGAGTACTACGTCGCTGAGATTCAACCGGGCAAGATGCTGTACGAAATGGACGGTGTGACCGAAGAACTGGCACGTGAAGCGTTCCGTCTGGCTGCAGCCAAGCTGCCGCTGAAGACGACGTTCATGGTTCGCCAGCTCGGCGCCTAAGGAGTGAATGATGAAGGCATCCGAACTTCACCAGAAAGATCAGGCCGCGCTCAACAAGGAGCTGTCGGACCTGTTGAAGGCGCAATTCGGCCTGCGCATGCAACTCGCGACCCAGCAGCTCACGAACACGAGCCAGCTGAAGAAGGTTCGTCGCGACATCGCACGTGTGCGGACCGTCCTGACTGAGAAGGCGAACCAGAAATGAACGATAGCGTAAAAACCTCGCTCAAGCGGACGCTGGTCGGCAAGGTCGTCAGCAACAAGATGGACAAGACGGTAACCGTGCTGGTCGAGCACCGCGTGAAGCACCCGATCTACGGCAAGTACGTCGTACGTTCGAAGAAGTACCACGCTCATGATGAAGCGAACACGTACAACGAGGGCGATCTCGTTGAAATCCAGGAAACTCGTCCGGTGTCGAAGACGAAGGCTTGGGCTGTGTCGCGTCTGATTGAAGCTGCTCGAATCATCTAAAGCGGCTGAGCTGTAAGAAGTAGTTGAAATCGCAGTAGATTTCGCTTGCAAGACCGAGATTATTTGTTATAATCTCGGTCTTCCCTCTTTGTGGGAGCCCCATCGCGGGCGAAGTCGTAGGTGGGGGAAGCGATTTGGGCGTCAGTCCACGTCGACAGAATCACCAGATTGCGATGGCGGGTGTCGTTTGCCGTCGCTGCTGTTCATACCCAAGCAGCCGATTGGCTGACGGGACCAAGACTGACCGGGTGCGCCATGGTGGTGTGACCGGATTAAGTTGGGAAAGATAAACCATGATCCAGACCGAAACTCGGCTCGAAGTGGCCGACAACACGGGTGCGCGTGAAGTCATGTGCATCAAGGTGCTCGGCGGCTCGAAGCGTCGTTATGCCAACATTGGCGACATCATCAAGGTGACCGTCAAAGAAGCAACGCCGCGCGGGCGCGTGAAGAAAGGCGAAATCTACAACGCCGTGGTGGTTCGCACCGCCAAGGGCGTGCGTCGTCAAGACGGCTCGCTGATCAAGTTCGACGGCAACGCAGCCGTGCTTTTGAATACCAAGCTCGAGCCTATCGGCACCCGTATCTTTGGGCCGGTTACGCGTGAGCTGCGCAGCGAACGTTTCATGAAGATCGTTTCGCTCGCGCCGGAAGTGCTGTAAGGAGCCGAGATGAACAAGATTCGCAAAGGTGATGAAGTCGTCGTAGTTACCGGTAAAGACAAGGGCAAGCGCGGTGTTGTGCTGGCTGTTGCCGATGACCGTGTGACCGTCGAAGGCCTCAATATCGCCAAGAAGCATGTGAAGCCGAACCCGATGAAGGGTACGACGGGCGGTGTAGAAGCGAAGGCAATGCCGTTGCATATTTCGAACGTCGCGCTGGTCGACGCGAATGGCAAGCCGTCGCGTGTCGGCATCAAGGTCGAGGGAGACAAGAAGGTTCGTTTCCTGAAGTCGACCGGTGCTGTGCTGAGCGCCTGACGCTGCGGAGTAAAAAATGGCACGTTTGCAAGAATTTTATAAAGAGAAGGTTGTTCCCGGCCTGATCGAGAAGTTCGGTTACAAGTCCGTGATGGAAGTGCCGCGCATCACCAAGATCACCCTGAACATGGGTCTTGGCGAAGCCGTCGCTGACAAGAAGATCATCGAGAACGCCGTTGGCGATCTGACGAAGATCGCGGGCCAGAAGCCGGTCATCACGAAGGCACGCAAGGCAATCGCAGGCTTCAAGATCCGTCAGGGTTACCCGATCGGCGCGATGGTCACGCTGCGTGGCCAGGCAATGTACGAATTTCTCGACCGTTTCGTGACGGTTGCGCTCCCGCGGGTGCGTGACTTCCGTGGCGTGTCGGGCCGTGCATTCGACGGTCGTGGCAACTACAACATCGGTGTGAAAGAGCAGATCATTTTCCCCGAAATCGACTACGACAAGATCGACGCGTTGCGTGGGCTGAATATCAGCATCACAACGACTGCGAAGACTGACGATGAAGCAAAGGCACTGCTCGCCAGCTTCAAGTTCCCGTTCAGAAACTGAGGTTACCGTGGCTAAACTGGCACTGATCGAACGTGAAAAGAAGCGTGCGCGCCTGGCTGCCAAGTTCGCACCTAAGCGTGCCGAGCTGAAGGCAATCATCGACGACCAAAGCAAGTCGGAAGAAGAGCGTTATGCGGCTCGTCTCGAGCTGCAACAACTGCCGCGCAATTCGAACCCGACCCGCAAGCGCAATCGTTGCGCAATCACTGGTCGTCCGCGTGGCACGTTCCGTAAATTCGGGCTGGCGCGTAACAAGATTCGTGAAATCGCGTTCCGCGGCGAGATCCCTGGCCTGACCAAGGCGAGCTGGTAATAGGAGAAACGTAAATGAGCATGAGTGATCCTATCGCCGATATGCTGACTCGCATCCGCAACGCGCAGATGGTTGAGAAGGTTTCGGTGACGATGCCCTCGTCGAAAGTCAAGGTTGCGATCGCGCAAGTCCTGAAGGATGAAGGCTATATCGACGATTTCGCAGTTAAGGCTGAAGGTGCGAAGTCGGAATTGAACATCGCGTTGAAGTACTACGCTGGCCGTCCGGTTATTGAGCGCCTCGAACGCGTCTCGAAGCCTGGTCTGCGTGTGTACCGCGGCCGCAACGATATCCCGCAGGTCATGAATGGCCTCGGCGTTGCGATCGTTTCGACGCCGAAGGGTGTGATGACGGACCGCAAGGCGCGCGCTACAGGCGTCGGCGGCGAAGTCATCTGCTACGTCGCTTAAAACCGAAGGGAGAAGAAACATGTCTCGAGTAGGTAAAAGCCCGATCGCGCTGCAAGGCGCCGAAGTGGCCCTGAGCGACGAGCGCATTACCGTCAAGGGCCCGCTAGGTACGATCTCGCAAAACGGGAATCGCCTCGTAAAAGTGGTGAACGACAACGGCACGCTGAAGTTCGAGCCTGTTGACGAAAGCCGCGAAGCAAATGCGATGTCGGGCACGATGCGCGCGCTGGTCGCGAACATGGTGCAAGGCGTGACCAAGGGTTTCGAGCGCAAGCTGACGCTGGTTGGCGTCGGTTATCGTGCGCAAGCGCAAGGCGACAAGCTGAACCTGTCGCTGGGTTTCTCGCACCCGGTGGTGCACCAGATGCCGGAAGGCGTCAAGGCTGAAACCCCGTCGCAAACCGAAATCGTGATCAAGGGGATCAATAAGCAACAAGTTGGCCAGGTCGCTGCAGAAGTGCGCGGCTATCGTCCGCCGGAGCCCTATAAGGGCAAGGGCGTGCGCTATGCCAACGAGGTTGTGATCCTCAAAGAAACGAAGAAGAAGTAAGGGTGCGCAATCATGGATAAGACTCAATCACGCCTGCGCCGCGCTCGTCAGACGCGTGTCAAGATCGCTGAGCTGCAAGTCGCGCGTCTGGCCGTGCATCGCACGAACACGCACATCTATGCGCAAGTGTTCTCGCCGTGCGGCACTAAGGTGCTCGCCAGCGCATCGACGCTCGAAGCCGAAGTGCGTGCGCAACTGGCCGACCAGTCGGGCAAGGGTGGCAACGTTGCTGCTGCGACCCTGATCGGCAAGCGCATTGCAGAAAAGGCTAAGGCTGCCGGCATCGAATCCGTCGCCTTTGACCGCTCGGGTTTCCGCTACCACGGCCGCGTGAAGGCGCTGGCTGATGCTGCGCGTGAAGCCGGGCTCAAGTTCTAAGGAAGGAATTCGTCATGGCAAAGATGCAAGCGAAAGTTCAGGCTGACGAACGCGACGACGGCCTTCGCGAAAAGATGATTTCGGTCAACCGCGTGACCAAGGTCGTGAAGGGTGGCCGTATTCTCGGCTTCGCCGCACTGACCGTGGTTGGCGACGGTGATGGCCGCGTCGGCATGGGCAAGGGCAAGGCCAAGGAAGTTCCGGTCGCTGTTCAAAAGGCAATGGAACAAGCCCGCCGCAACATGTTCAAGGTACCGCTCAAGAACGGTACGCTGCAACACGAAGTGCACGGTAAGCACGGCGCATCGACGGTTCTCCTCGCTCCGGCGAAGGATGGTACCGGCGTTATCGCTGGCGGCCCGATGCGCGCTGTGTTCGACGTGATGGGCGTGCAAAACGTTGTGGCCAAGAGCCACGGTTCGACGAACCCGTACAACCTCGTTCGTGCGACGCTGGATGGTCTGCGCAAGCAGTCGACGCCGGCTGACATCGCGGCGAAGCGTGGTAAGTCCGTCGAAGACATTCTGGGCTAAGGTGGTCACCATGTCTGATAAAACTGTCAAGGTTCAGCTCGTCAAGAGCCTGATTGGGACCCGCGAATCGCACCGCGCCACGGTGCGCGGTCTTGGCCTGCGTCGCCTGAACTCGGTTAGCGAGCTGCAGGACACGCCGGCTGTGCGCGGCATGATCAACAAGGTCTCGTACCTCGTTAAGGTCATCGGCTAAGCGGCCGTTCGGGCACTCAAGGAGTTGATAATGGAATTGAATAACCTGAAGCCGGCTGAAGGCGCGAAGCATGCAAAGCGTCGCGTTGGTCGCGGCATCGGCTCCGGTCTCGGCAAGACCGCTGGCCGTGGTCATAAGGGTCAGAAGTCGCGTTCGGGTGGCTTCCACAAGGTCGGCTTCGAAGGCGGTCAAATGCCGCTGCAACGCCGTCTGCCGAAGCGTGGCTTTACCTCGCTGACGAAGGAATTCGTCGGTGAAGTACGCCTCGGCGATCTGGAAAAGCTGCCGGTCGACGACATCGATTTGCTGGCACTGAAGCAAGCCGGTTTGATCGGCGAGCTGATGACCAGCGCCAAGATCATTGCGACGGGCGAGTTGAAGCGCAAGATCGTTGTGAAGGGTCTGTCTGCGACGAAGGGCGCGCGCGCCGCGATCGAAGCAGCCGGCGGTTCGTTCGCCGAGTAACGTGCAAGTCGATTGCCGTCACTAGCATTTGCATCGGAGAAGGTACTTGGCTAACAGCCCGAGTCTCGCAAAACCCGGTCGGAGCGCGGCGAAGTTCGGCGATCTGCGTCGGCGTGCAGTGTTCCTGCTGCTGGCGCTGGTCGTCTACCGTATTGGCGCGCATATTCCGGTGCCGGGTATCGACCCGGACCAGCTGGCAAAGTTGTTTCAGAGCCAGTCGGGCGGCATCCTTGGCATGTTCAACATGTTCTCGGGTGGCGCACTTTCGCGGTTCACGATTTTCGCGCTTGGGATCATGCCGTATATCTCAGCGTCGATCATCATGCAGTTGCTGGCGATCGTCTCGCCACAGCTCGAAGCGCTGAAGAAGGAAGGACAGGCGGGTCAACGGAAGATTACGCAGTACACGCGTGTCTTCACGGTGCTTCTTGCCACATTCCAGGCTTTCGGTATCGCTGTTGCGCTGGAGAACCAGCCGGCATTGGTGATCGATCCTGGCATGGTCTTCCGGCTGACGACGGTTGTGACGCTCGTGACCGGCACGATGTTCCTGATGTGGCTCGGTGAGCAAATCACGGAACGCGGTCTGGGTAACGGCATTTCGATCATTATTTTCGGCGGTATCGCAGCGGGTTTCCCGAATGCGATCGGTGGGCTATTCGAACTGGTTCGCACCGGGTCGATGAGCATCATCTCGGCGATTATCGTGGTCGCGCTGATTGCTGCAGTGACGTTTCTGGTGGTGTTCATTGAACGCGGCCAGCGCAAGATTCTTGTGAACTACGCGAAGCGGCAAGTCGGCAACAAGATTTATGGCGGACAGTCGTCGCACCTACCGTTGAAGCTGAACATGTCGGGCGTGATTCCGCCGATCTTCGCATCGTCGATCATCCTGTTCCCGGCAACCATCCTGAACTGGTTCAGTTCGGGTTCGCGGACCGGGTGGTTCTCGGACACGCTGCACAACTTGGCCGAGGCGCTCAAGCCCGGTCAGCCGGTGTACGTGTTGCTGTACGCGTTGGCGATCGTGTTCTTCTGCTTCTTCTACACCGCGCTGGTGTTCAACAGCAGAGAGACGGCCGACAACCTGAAGAAGAGTGGTGCATTCGTCCCGGGTATTCGTCCTGGTGATCAGACGGCGCGCTATATCGACCGCATCCTGACGCGTCTGACGCTGGCCGGTGCGATCTACATCGTGTTCGTTTGCTTACTGCCCGAGTTTCTGGTGCTGCGCTGGAATGTGCCGTTTTATTTTGGTGGAACGTCGCTGCTGATCATTGTCGTCGTCACAATGGATTTCATGGCGCAGGTGCAGTCGTACGTTATGTCGCAACAGTATGAGTCGCTGCTGAAGAAGGCTAACTTCAAGGGCGGCGGCGTCCCGATGCGTTGAAAGGACTTATGGCCAAAGACGATGTAATCCAGATGCAGGGCGAGGTTATCGAAAACCTCCCCAACGCTACCTTTCGGGTGAAGCTGGAGAACGGCCATGTCGTATTGGGACACATATCCGGCAAGATGCGGATGCACTACATCCGTATCCTTCCGGGCGACAAGGTGACGGTTGAATTGACGCCTTACGATCTGTCGCGTGCGCGGATCGTGTTCCGGGCGAAGTGATTTGAAAAAAGGGTAATATCATGAAAGTGATGGCATCGGTTAAGCGCATTTGCCGCAATTGCAAGATCATCAAGCGCAAGGGCGTCGTTCGCGTGATTTGCAGCTCTGATCCGCGCCACAAGCAGCGTCAAGGCTGAACGCCGCGCTTTTGTTTGCGCTTTTTGTTTGAGGAAAAACAATGGCTCGTATCGCAGGGGTTAACATCCCGAACCACCAGCATACCGAAATCGGCTTGACGGCAATTTACGGTATCGGCCGCACGCGCTCGCGCGACATTTGCGTCGCAGCTGGTGTGGCATTTTCGAAGAAGGTCAAGGACCTGAACGACGCAGACCTCGAAAAGCTGCGTGAAGAGGTCGGCAAGTTCATCGTTGAAGGCGATCTACGCCGTGAAACGACGATGAACATTAAGCGCCTGATGGATCTCGGCTGCTATCGTGGCGTGCGTCATCGTAAGGGCCTGCCCCTGCGTGGCCAGCGCACGCGTACGAATGCCCGTACGCGCAAGGGTCCGCGTCGTGCAGCGCAATCGCTGAAGAAGTAAGCGGGACTGACAGTTACAGGAAAACGTAATGGCTAAGGCTTCGAACAACTCCGCGGCGCAACGCGTTCGCAAGAAGGTCAAGAAGAACGTCGCCGAGGGCGTGGTTCACGTTCACGCGTCGTTCAACAACACCATCATCACGATCACCGATCGTCAAGGCAATGCATTGGCTTGGGCGACGTCGGGTGGCCAGGGCTTCAAGGGTTCGCGTAAGTCGACCCCGTTTGCAGCTCAGGTCGCAGCTGAATCGGCTGGTCGCGTGGCGATGGAATACGGCGTGAAGAACCTCGAAGTGCGGATCAAGGGCCCTGGCCCTGGCCGTGAATCCGCGGTGCGCGCGCTGCATGGTCTTGGCATCAAGATCACCGCGATCTCCGACGTGACGCCGGTTCCGCACAACGGCTGCCGTCCGCCGAAGCGTCGTCGTATCTAAGACGCTTGCTCCGCTTGCGCCTGTTGCCGCTAACGGCGGTAGCAGGCTGCTTGCGTTATTGAATTGACTAAGCCCACCGTTCGACCCAAAGGGTTCGGACTAGCGTGAATGAGAGTTCACGTGATCAATCATAGAAGGAATGCAAAGTGGCACGCTATATCGGCCCTAAAGCCAAGCTGTCTCGCCGTGAAGGCACCGATCTCTTCCTGAAGAGCGCCCGTCGTTCGCTCGCTGACAAGTGCAAGCTTGACAGCAAGCCTGGTCAACATGGCCGTACCTCGGGCGCACGTACGTCCGACTACGGCACGCAGCTGCGCGAAAAGCAAAAAGTGAAGCGTATCTACGGCGTGCTCGAGCGCCAGTTCCGCCGTTACTTCGCTGAAGCCGACCGTCGGAAGGGCAACACGGGTGAAAACCTGCTGAAGCTGCTCGAGTCGCGTCTGGACAACGTCGTGTATCGCATGGGCTTCGGTTCGACGCGCGCTGAAGCGCGTCAGCTCGTGAGCCACAAGTCGATCACGGTGAACGGCGTCGTCGCGAACATCCCGTCGCTGCAAGTCAAGGCTGGCGACGTGGTTGCCGTGCGCGAACAGTCGAAGAAGCAGGCTCGTATTCTCGAAGCGCTGTCGCTCGCCGAACAGGGCGGTCTGCCGCAGTGGGTTGCTGTCGATTCGAAGAAGTTCGAAGGCACGTTCAAGCAAATGCCGGAACGCAGCGACATCGCTGGCGACATCAACGAAAGCCTGATCGTCGAATTGTATTCGCGCTAATCGGATTGACGGCCGAGGTTCCCCGATTGCGTTAGGCAAGGGGGCACCTCGGCTGTTTATTTTCAGGTTGTTACCGGTCAGCCTTATCGGTGTAACGAGCCGAGGGTATTGAAAAGGAAAACCTATGCAAACCAGTTTGTTGAAGCCCAAGATCATCGCTGTTGAATCGCTTGGCGAAAGCCACGCGAAAGTGGTCATGGAACCGTTTGAACGGGGTTATGGCCACACCTTGGGTAACGCGCTTCGGCGTGTGTTGCTGTCGTCGATGGTGGGCTACGCGCCGACCGAAGTGACGATCGCAGGCGTCGTGCACGAATACTCGACGCTCGATGGTGTGCAGGAGGACGTGGTCAACCTGTTGTTGAACCTGAAGGGCGTGGTGTTCAAGCTGCATAACCGTGACGAAGTGACGGTTACGCTGCGCAAGGAAGGCGAAGGCGTTGTCACGGCTGGCGACATCGAACTCGCACACGACTGCGAAGTGATCAACCCGGATCACGTAATTGCGCATCTGTCGAAGGGCGGTAAACTCGACGTGCAGATCAAGGTCGAAAAGGGCCGTGGCTATGTCCCGGGCAACGTGCGTCGTTACGGCGAAGAATCGGCCAAGATCATCGGCCGTATCGTGCTGGATGCGTCGTTCTCGCCGGTTCGCCGTGTGAGCTACGCCGTGGAAAGCGCGCGTGTCGAACAGCGTACTGACCTCGACAAGCTCGTGATGAACATCGAAACCAACGGCGTGATTTCGCCGGAAGAAGCGATCCGTCAATCGGCGCGTATTCTGGTCGATCAGCTGTCGGTGTTCGCAGCGCTGGAAGGCACGGAAGCAGCGGCAGAAGCACCGTCGCGGGCGCCGCAGATCGATCCGATCCTGCTGCGTCCGGTTGATGATCTCGAACTGACGGTTCGTTCCGCGAACTGCCTGAAGGCCGAGAACATCTATTACATCGGCGATCTGATCCAACGCACGGAAAACGAGCTGCTGAAGACGCCGAACCTGGGTCGCAAGTCGCTGAACGAGATCAAGGAAGTGCTCGCTTCGCGTGGCCTGACGCTCGGCATGAAGCTCGAAAACTGGCCGCCGGCTGGTCTCGACAAATAAGTCAAGCAGTATCGACTGGTAAGGACGCGGATTTTCCTTTAAAATCCGCGTCCTGCCTTTTTCACTACCGGCCCGTGCTTTCCACGCCGTACACAAGGAAAGCGATAGAAGAGCTGGACCAAAACTTTGATTCAAGGAAATTGAAATGCGTCACCGTCATGGTTTGCGGAAACTGAACCGCACGAGCAGCCACCGTCTGGCAATGCTCCGTAACATGTCCAACTCGCTGATCGAGCACGAAGTCATCAAGACGACGCTGCCGAAGGCGAAGGAACTCCGTAAAGTCGTCGAGCCGCTGATCACGCTCGGCAAGAAGCCGTCGCTGGCAAACCGTCGCTTGGCATTTAATCGCCTGCGCGATCGTGACTCGGTCACGAAGCTGTTCGACGTGCTGGGCCCGCGCTTCGCGAACCGTCCGGGTGGCTACCTGCGCATCCTGAAGTTCGGTTTCCGCGTTGGCGACAACGCACCGATGGCGCTGGTCGAATTGCTCGACCGTCCGGAAGTCGAGGAAGTCGAAAACGTTGCAGAAGCTGAATAAGCCTTCTGACAGCGACTAAAAAAGCCAGGCGTGAGCCTGGCTTTTTTGTTTCTAGCGTGCGTTCTGCCTATGCCATTCGAGCGCCAGCGAGCTATCAGGACAAGGTGATACGATAGCGTCACCCTGTTTTGGAAAGCGCTGGAGCGGTCGGTGAACGTGAATGTGAGTTTGGTATTGACGACCGTGCCGGACCTCGCAACGGCGCAAAAATTGGCTCAGGACGCACTTTCAGCACGTCTCGCTGCGTGTGTGTCGCAGCTTGGCAGCGTCCAGTCGAGCTACCACTGGCAGGGCAAGATCGAATCGGCGGAAGAGATCCAGTTGCTGTTCAAGACGAGCGTCGTCCGAACGCTTGAGCTCGAACGGTTCATCCAGGCTCAGCATCCGTACGACACGCCCGAAATCCTTTCCTGGCAAGTCACTGCGTCGGCCGCGTATGGCCAATGGGTGAATGCCGAAACGCAACGCCCAATCCATGTTTAACGGCTTGTCCCGGCGCTGGCGGAATGTCGCGCGCTTTCTCACCTTTGTCGCAGGCGTACTGCTGCTATCGCTGACTACGGCGAGCGTCGTTCGTGCGGCGGACGACTTTCTCGATCCCGCGGTCGCTTTCAGATTCAGCGCATCCGAGCAGCCAGGCGAAGTGCTGGTTCACTACAAGATCGCCGACGGCTACTACATGTACCGGGAGCGATTCGCCTTCGCGACGCGCAACGGTACAGCCACGATCGGTGACGCGCAATTACCCGCGGGGCATGTGAAGTTCGATCAAACCTTCGCGAAAAATGTCGAAACCTATCGCGGAGAATTGACCGTCCGCGTCCCCGTAACGCAGGCGAGCGGTCCCTTCGATCTTGCCGTTACATCGCAAGGCTGCGCCGACGCGGGCATCTGCTATCCGCCAATGGAGCGCGTCTACCACGTGACGGGAGCGGCGTTGCACGCGGCCGTTGCGGGTAATACGAACACGGTGCCGGCTCAGGACACTCAAAGCGGCACCTCGTGGTACGAGCGCGCGACCAGCGCAGACTATGCGCAGTCACTGCTGCAAGGCGGCGGCTTTTTCGCGATCGTCGGTTTGTATTTCGTCGCCGGCATCGTGCTGAGTCTGCTTCCCTGTTCGTATCCGATGATCCCGATTCTGTCGGCAATCATCATCGGCGAGGGGCCTCGGGTCACGCGGTCGCGCGGTTTCGCGCTGTCGCTGGCTTATGTTGTCGGGATGGCGCTCGTGTACACGGTGCTTGGCATCGCGGCCGCGCTCGTTGGGCAAAGCCTTGGCGCCTGGCTGCAGAACCCGTGGGTGCTCGGCGCGTTTGGCGTGTTGCTGTCCCTCTTTGCACTCACGCTCATCGCGGGAGTCGATATCGTGTTGCCCCAGCACTTACAGAATGGGGTTTCACCGGCGTCCGAGAAGCGCTCGGGAGGCAAGTTCGCGGCCGTCGCGGTGATGGGAGCACTTTCTGCTCTGGTAGTCGGTGCGTGCATGACGGCACCGCTGTTCGCGGTATTGGCGTTCATCGCGCACACCGGCAATGCCGTGCTGGGCGGTGCGGCACTGTTTTCGATGGGTATCGGGCTTGGCGTACCGCTGCTCATCATCGGGCTCGGTGCAGGCACGTTGTTGCCGCGCGCGGGTGCCTGGATGGACAGCGTCAAGGTTTTCTTCGGCATCGTGCTGCTCGCGGCTGCGCTCTGGATCGTGTGGCCGGTTTTAGGCCCGATTGCGCAAATGCTATTGGCCGCATTGTGGCTACTGGTCGCTGCTGCCGGCCTGGGGTTATTTTCTCCGCACGCGGGCGCAGGCTCGATCTGGCGCGGTGTTGGACGCGGAATCGGCGCAGCATTGGCGATCTGGGCCGCGGCATTACTGGTTGGGCTGGCAGCAGGATCGACGGACCCGCTGAAGCCGCTCGCCGTGATCGCTGGTCGGACATTGAATGCGCCGTCCGTGCAGGGCCAACAGGCCGATCTGACCTTCGCGCCAGTGCGCTCATCAGGTCAGCTCGACGAAGCCGTCAAAACGGCTGCTCAGCCCGCCATGCTCGATTTTTACGCGGACTGGTGCGTCAGCTGCAAGGAAATGGAGAAGTTCACCTTCAGCGACCCACGCGTCCAGGCGAAGCTCAAGCAAATGAATCTGCTGCGCGCGGATGTGACGGCCAATAATGCAGACGATCAGGTTTTGCTCAAGCGCTTCAACCTGTTCGGGCCGCCGGGAATCATCTTTTTCGACCGCGGCGGGAGAGAAGTGCTGCGCGTCGTCGGATACGAATCGGCGGACAAATTCCTGAGAAGTCTCGACCGGGCGATGACGGCACCTCAGACCTGAGCGTCAAACGTCACGCACGCATAACCAACACCGTCCGCATCAGCTTGAAAATGAAAAAAGCGGAGACCGCCGTAAGGGCAATCTCCGCTTTCAGTCGATACCTACCGCGAAACCGCGACGCGGCAGGCATCGCAACCTTACTTCTGCGCCCGCAGCAAGCGCGCAGCGTCCAGCGCGAAGTAGGTCAGCACGCCATCCGCGCCTGCGCGCTTGAACGCGAGCAGCGATTCCATCACCACCTTGTCGTGATCGAGCCAGCCGTTTTGCGCGGCGGCCTTCAGCATCGCGTATTCGCCGCTCACCTGGTACACATAAGTCGGAAAGCGGAACTCGTCCTTCACGCGACGCAAGATATCCAGATAAGGCATGCCCGGCTTGACCATCACCATGTCCGCGCCTTCTTCGATGTCGGCGCGCACTTCGCGCAGCGCCTCGTCCGAGTTGGCGGGATCGAGCTGATACGTCATCTTGTTGCCCTTGCCGAGATTCGCCGCGGAACCGACGGCATCGCGGAACGGGCCGTAGAACGCCGACGCGAACTTCGCCGAATAAGCCATGATCCGCGTGTGAATGTGGCCCTCACTTTCCAGCATCTCGCGAATCGAACCGATCCGGCCGTCCATCATGTCGGACGGAGCGACGATGTCGACGCCCGCCTGCGCCTGCGTCTGTGCCTGCTCGACGAGAATCTCGACCGTTTCGTCATTGATCACGTAGCCGTTTTCGTCGAGCACGCCGTCCTGGCCGTGGCTCGTGTACGGATCGAGCGCGACGTCCGTCAACACGCCGAGTTCGGGGAAGCGTTTCTTCAACTCGCGCACCGCGCGCGGAATCAGGCCGGCTTCATTGGTTGCCTCGCGGCCGTCGGGCGTCTTCAGCGACGGCTCGATCACCGGGAACAGCGACAGCACGGGCACGCCCAGTTCGAGACACTGCTCGGCGACGCCCATCAGCAGATCGACGGACACACGCTCGACGCCAGGCATCGACGGAACGGCCTGACGGACATTCGTGCCTTCGACTACGAAGACGGGGTAAATCAGATCATTGGTGGTGAGGATGTTCTCGCGCATCAGGCGGCGCGAAAAGTCGTCCCGGCGCATGCGGCGAGGGCGGTGATGCGGATAGAAGCTCATGTGGGGATATCTGCAAAAGTCAAAAATGCTGGCGGCACCGTGCCAGAAACTTTTCGAGACAATGGTATATCATACCGATCGAGCAAGGCGCCTAGCGCTGACCTCCCCGCTTCTCCTCCCTGAGCGGGTGCCTGTCGTTTTTCGATTAGGCTGTTTAACCCGCCGTTTTCTAGCGGCGGGTTTTTTTCTGGGCGAACGAAAACCGCCGCCCACGTGTCGCGGCGGCCCTTCTGGCCTTATTCAGCCGAAGCCGGTTCGTCGGAATCGCCCGCCATGCCGGGCGCAATCCAGCCTTCGATCAGTTCGTGCGCTTCGTCGAGGCCGACCCGCTTGAGCGCGGAAAAAAGCTGGGCGGACAGTTCGCCCTGAAAACCCGCCGCGCGATATTCATCCAGCCCTTTCTTCGTCGCCCGCAACGCGTTGATGCTCTCTTGACGAGTCAATTTGTCGCACTTGGTGAGCAATGTATGAATCGGCTTGCCCGTCGGCGCGAACCACTCGATCATCCGGCGGTCCAGTTCCGTGAGCGGCCGGCGCGAATCCATCATCAGGATCATGCCGCGCAGCTGCGACCGCGTTTGCAGATAGCTCGACAGCAACTGCTCCCAATGAGCCTTCGCCGCGCCGGGCACTTCGGCATAGCCATAGCCGGGCAGATCGACGAGATGCGCGACAGGTTCGTCCGCCGGTCCCACCGAAAAGTAGTTGATGTGCTGCGTGCGCCCAGGCGTTTTACTGGCAAACGCGAGCCGCTTCTGGTTGCAGAGGAGGTTGATGGCCGTCGACTTTCCCGCATTCGACCGCCCCGCGAAAGCGACCTCGGGTTGCGGCGTAGGCGGCAGATCGCGCAAGTGATTGACGGTCGTAAAAAAGCGCGCTTGGTGGAGCAGAAAAGACATGGAGGAGACCAGATGGAGGGGTGAATGGACGTCGAGCGGACGTCCTGCGCACATCGGCGGACGTGATGAATTGCCCTGCAGGGCGATGCAGCCCCGCCGTAAAGGCCGGAGAGGCCCGACTGGCGCCAGATCGATTAGCGAGTTATTGTACAATACGATGGTTTACTGAAAACCTGAGAGGCCGCCGCGCGGGCCTCGGCGGCTGATCGGTCGCTGTCGTATTTTGCAGAACCTCTAATTCCCACAAGACGAAACAGGGTGTGCGAATGAATCGACTGGGCAAGTTTCTGGTGGTACTTCACACAGCAGCAGGTCTTTCAGGTTTGGCGGTACAGGCAAGAGCAGCAGATCAGGCAAAGCCGGATTTGAATCGGGGGCAGGCAATCGCAGCGCAGGTGTGCGCCTCATGTCACGGCGCGGATGGCAACAGTGCGGGCGGCGCGTATCCGAAGCTCGCCGGCCAACACCCCGAGTATCTCGTCAAGCAGCTCAAAGATTTCAAAACCCAGCCAGGTGCGAAGCAGCCCGCGCGCAACAATGCGATCATGGCGGGTATGGCGGCGGCGCTGACCGATCAGGACATGGTCAACGTGTCGGCGTACTTCGCGTCGCAGGCTCCGAAGCCGGGTTACGCGCACAACAAGGACACCGTGCCCCTCGGGCAGAAGATTTATCGCGCTGGTATCGCCGACAAGGGCGTTCCCGCGTGCGCCAGCTGTCACGGGCCGACGGGGCAGGGAATTCCGTCACAGTATCCGCGCCTGTCGGGGCAATGGGCGGATTACACCGTGGCACAGTTGGCCGCGTTCACGCAGGGCCCGGGCGCGCGCAACAACAACGAAGCAATGCACGCCGTCGCATCGCGTTTGTCGGATAGCGAGATCAAGGCGGTGGCCGATTACATCGCGGGCTTGCATTAAGAGTCCGTACGAAAGCGAAGCCGGCTGGAACATGGCCGGCAAAAAACAAGAAAAGGGTGAGGGAATCGCAAGCAGCGATGTCCCTTCACCCTTTTTTGCTGTTCAGTCGGAGTTTGAATGAGCGTCACCACGTCGGGTTTGGAGTTGAAGTCGCGGCAGCGCTTCCTGCGCACGTCCGTCGAATTGCTGAGTTCTATGCGCTTTGCGATCGCATTGCTCGTGATCCTGTCGATTGCGAGCATCATCGGCACCGTGCTCACGCAGGACGATCCGTATCCGAACTACGTCAACCAGTTCGGGCCGTTCTGGGCCGACATCTTCCGCTCGCTGAGCCTGTACAACGTGTACAGCGCGTGGTGGTTCATGCTGATCCTCGGCTTTCTGCTCGTGTCGGTCTCGCTGTGCGTGATCCGCAACGCGCCGAAGATGATCGCCGATATGAAAAGCTGGAAGGACAAGGTCCGCGAAGGCAGCCTGCGCGCGTTCCATCACAAGGGCGAGTTCGAGGTGCCGAACGCGACGCGCGCGCAAGCCGCATCCACGCTCGGCAAGCTGTCGGCGAAGCTCGGCTACAAGTACGTGACGCGCGAATCGGAAGGCGCGACGCTGATCGCCGCGAAGCGCGGCGCGCTGACCAAGCTCGGCTACATCTCTGCCCACATTGCGATCGTGATCATCTGCATCGGCGGGCTGCTCGACAGCAATCTGCCCATCAAGCTGCAGATGTGGCTGTTCGACAAGACGCCGATCCGCAGCAACACTGTCATCAACGAGATCCCGCCCGAGCATCGCCTGTCGCAAGGCAACCCGACGTTCCGCGGCTACGCGTGGGTGCCGGAAGGCCAGCATGTATCGACGGCGATCCTGAACCAGCAGGACGGCTCGCTGATCCAGGATCTGCCGTTCTCGATCGAACTGAACAAGTTCATCGTCGATTACTACTCGACGGGCATGCCGAAGCTCTTTGCAAGCGACATCGTCGTGATCGACCACAAGACGGGCGCGCGCGTCCCAGCACGCGTCGAGGTGAACAAGCCGTTCGAATACGACGGCGTGTCGATCTATCAGTCGAGCTTCCAGGACGGCGGCTCGCAGATGCAGACGACGGCCTGGCCGATGACGGGCAGCAACGTCAAGAACGAGCCGTTCAGCGGCGAGATTGGCGGCTCGAAGGTGTTGAGCGCGTCGATGCCCGGCGCGGATGGCCAGACGGTCGAATTTGCCGATTTCCGTGCGATCAACGTCGAGAACATCTCGAACGGCAACGGCCAGAACGATGCACGCGGCGTCGCCGCACATCAGTCGCTAAAGGAAGCCTTCGACGAACGCCTCGGCTCTGGCGCAAAGACGTCGAAACCGGTCGATCTGCATAACGTCGGCCCGTCGGTGCAGTACAAGGTGCGCGATAAAGACGGCCAGGCGCGCGAGTACAACAACTACATGCTGCCCGTCGACGTAAGCGGCGAGCGCGTGTTCCTCGCGGGCATGCGCGCGAATCCTGACGATGCATTCCGCTATCTGCGCATTCCCGCCGACGCGGGCGGCACGGTCAACGAATGGATGCGGATGCGCGCGGCGCTCCAGGATCCCGCCATCCGCGCACAGGCGGCGCGCGATTTCGCGCAGCGCTCGGTCCAGTCGAACGCGGAATTGCAGCAGCATCTGGAAGAGAGCGCATCGCGCGTGCTGACGCTGTTCGCGGGCGACGATCCGAGTCTGGGCAAGGCAGTCAATGGTCAGAAGATTGGCGGTTTCCAGGCGGTCGCCGCGTTCATCGATCACTCTGTCCCCAAGGCAGAGCAGGAGAAGGCGGCAGGACTTTTGCTTCGCATGCTCGAAGGTTCGATGTGGGACGTATGGCAACTCGCGCGCAAGCAGGCGGGAGAAGGCCCGGCAACGGCCGATCCGACCACGAGCCGCTTCGTGCAGAGTTCGATCAACGCGATTTCCGACAGCTTTCTGTACGGTTCACCCGTCTATTTGCAGCTTGACTCCTTCAAGCAGGTGCAAGCTTCGGTATTTCAGTTGACGCGCGCGCCGGGCAAAAAAGTCGTGTATCTTGGCAGCCTGCTACTCGTGTTGGGCATCTTTTCGATGTTCTATGTCCGCGAACGGCGGCTGTGGTTCTGGCTCAAGGACGCGGAGCACGGCGGCAATGGCGTGAACGTCGTGATGGCGATGTCGACAGCGCGCAGAACGTTCGATTTCGAGAAGGAATTCGCCCAAACCCGCGATGCCGTCGGCGTCGCGCTGGGCGGCAAGCCTGTCGATGCCGATTCCGCCCACGAGGCGAAGGGCGCCGCCCGTGCAACGAGCGAAGCGTCCGCAGATTCATCCGATTCGACCCGGTAAGATCATGGACCTGACTCAAGTTTCCTCATCCTCGCGCGCCAAGCCGCGTGCCGATACGGCGGCTCACTCGACCCCGCATCTGACTGGCGAGGCGCTGCTGGACGATCGTCCATTCCTGAAGCGCCTCGGCCTGTTCGACTGGCTGTTCGCGCTCGCGATGGTCGCGGGCGCCGGGTTTGCGCTGTCGCGCTACCACGACTACATGAATTACTACGACAAGCTGGTGCTGGTGTGCACGGTGCCTGTTTTCGTCGTGCTCGGCTGGCGCTGGAAACCAGTGCGTCTGCTGATGGCGTGCATCGCCGTGCTGTCGCTGTCGGCTATCCAGATTTACGGCGGCGATCTCGCCCGCGCCGACCACGCGTTCTTCCTCAAGTATTTCCTGTCGAGCCAGTCGGCCATCCTGTGGATGAGCGCGCTGTTCGTGCTGGCCACGCTGTTCTACTGGATCGGCATGCTGTCGCGTTCGCCGACGGGCGCGGCGATCGGCTCGAAGATGACGTGGGTGGCGGTGCTGATGGGCTTCGTCGGCCTGATGGTGCGCTGGTACGAGTCGTATCTGATCGGCTCGGACGTCGGCCATATTCCGATCTCGAACCTCTACGAAGTGTTCGTGCTGTTCAGCCTGATTACGGCGCTGTTCTACCTGTACTACGAGCAGCACTACAACACGCGCTCGCTCGGTGCGTTCGTGCTGCTGGTGATCAGCGCGGCCGTCGGTTTCCTGATGTGGTACTCAATTGCGCGCGACGCGCAGCAGATCCAGCCGCTCGTCCCCGCGCTGCAAAGCTGGTGGATGAAGATTCACGTACCCGCGAACTTCATCGGTTATGGCAGCTTCGCGCTGTCGGCGATGGTTGGTGTCGCGTATCTGATGAAGGAGCACGGCGTGCTGGCCGACCGCCTGCCTACACTCGACGTGCTCGACGACGTCATGTACAAATCGATCGCCGTCGGCTTCGCGTTCTTCACGATCGCGACGATTCTCGGCGCGCTGTGGGCCGCCGAAGCGTGGGGCGGCTACTGGAGCTGGGACCCGAAGGAAACCTGGGCGCTGATCGTCTGGCTGAACTACGCAGCGTGGCTGCACATGCGTCTGATGAAAGGCCTGCGCGGTGCCGTCGCCGCATGGTGGGCGCTGACGGGCCTGCTGGTGACGAGCTTCGCGTTCCTCGGCGTCAATATGTTCCTGTCGGGGCTGCATAGCTACGGCAAGCTGTAAGTTTCAGTTTTGCCGGGTAGGAACGACCAGAAACCGCCGTGTGCGCTGCACCGGCGGTTTTTTTATGCCGGTATGGAAGAATCGCTCGCCGCGTGTGTTAACAGAACGAAGAACCGAGAATGAAGAACGGCGACTCCAACGCGCGAGTCGAATGGATACCGATCGGGCCAACGCGCCCGGCAAGGAGTTTTCAGCATGTGGATCAAGCGAAGCGACCGAGGCCAGCTGTACGGCGACGACATCGCGCGCAGCGAAATCACGCCGCAGCGCGTGTTCGAGAATCGCCGGCGCATCCTGCAGGCGGCGGGCGCGGTGGCGCTCGGCAGCCTGATCGGCGTGCACGGTGAGGCGTACGCGGAATATTCGTCCCCCGATCCGAAGGCGCTGAAGCTCGGCGCGAAGACCAATCCGAAGTTCGTCGTCACCGACAAGGTCACGGCTTACAAAGACATCACCACGTACAACAACTTCTACGAGTTCGGCACCGACAAGAGCGACCCCGCGCATAACGCCGGGACGTTGCGGCCGCGTCCGTGGAAGGTGAGCGTCGAAGGCGAGGTGAAGAACGCGAAGGTCTACGACATAGACGAATTGCTGAAGCTCGCGCCGCTCGAAGAGCGCGTGTACCGGTTGCGTTGCGTCGAAGGCTGGTCGATGGTGATTCCGTGGATCGGCATTCCGCTGTCGGAAGTCATCAAGCGCGCGCAACCGACGGCGAACGCGAAATACGTACAGTTCATCACGCTTGCCGATCCGTCGCAGATGCCTGGATTGTCCGAGCCGATTCTCGAATGGCCCTATTCGGAAGGTCTGCGGATGGACGAAGCGATGAATCCGCTGACGCTGCTGACGATGGGCGTCTACGGCCAGGTGCTGCCGAATCAGAACGGCGCGCCCGTGCGCATCATCGTGCCGTGGAAGTACGGCTTCAAGAGCGCGAAGTCGCTGGTGAAAATCCGCTTCGTCGACAAGCAGCCGCCGACCAGTTGGAACACCTACGCGCCGAGCGAGTACGGTTTCTATTCGAACGTGAATCCGAACGTCGACCATCCGCGCTGGAGCCAGGCGACCGAACGGCGCATCGGTGACGGCATCTTCACGCCCAAGCGGAACACGCTGATGTACAACGGCTACGGCGATCTGGTCGCGTCGATGTATCAGGGCATGGACCTGAAGAAGAACTTTTGATGGCGGCGCGCATGGCAACCGATACGACCCAAACCGCGACCGCCAGCAACGCCACGAACACCGTGCGTTCGACGCGAAAAGCCGTCACGAGCGCAGGCGCCAGCCGCTGGATCGTGCCCGCGAAGATCGCGGTATTCGTCGCGGCGCTGTATCCGCTTGCGCGGCTTGTGCTGCTCGGCTTCACGGGCGGGCTGGGCGCAAACCCCATCGAGTTCATCACGCGCTCGACGGGCTTGTGGACGCTGGTCTTCATCTGCATCACGCTCGCGGTGACGCCGCTGCGCAAGTTGACGGGCTGGAACGCATTGCTGCGCTTTCGCCGGATGCTCGGCCTCTTCGCGTTCTTCTACGCCGCGCTGCATTTCACGACGTACTTCTGGTTCGACAAGTGGTTCGATATCGCCGCGATCGTGAAGGACATCGGCAAGCGGCCGTTCATCACGGTCGGCTTTGCGGCGTTCGTGCTGCTGTTACCGCTTGCCATCACGTCGCCGAAAGCGATGGTGCGCAAACTCGGTCGACGCTGGCAGACCCTGCATCGCGCCATCTACCCGATCGCAGCGCTCGCGATCCTGCATTTCTGGTGGATGAAGGCTGGCAAGCACGATCTGATCTTGCCGAAGATTTACGGCGCGATCGTGATCGCGTTGCTCGGCTGGCGCGTGCTGGTTTGGGCGCGCGACAGGATCAGGCAACGCGCAAAAACCTGACGAGCGCGAATCGACAGGCGACAAAAAAGGCGATGCGTTGTGAGCGCATCGCCTTTTTGCTTTGAGCGTCCGAAACGCGCGGATGTTATTCCGGCAGAACCGTCTCGCCCGCGAACAGGTCTTTCACTTCTTCGCGCTTGCGCACGACATACGCCTTGTCGCCGTCGACCATTACTTCGGCTGCGCGCGCACGCGTGTTGTAGTTCGAGCTCATTGCGAAACCGTAGGCGCCCGCGGAACGGATCGCGAGAAGATCGCCCGGCTCGACGGCGAGCTTGCGTTCGCGTCCGAGCCAATCGCCGCTTTCACACACGGGACCGACGACGTCATAAACATGCTTGTCGCCGGCGCGCTGCACGACGGGTTCGATTGCGTGATAAGCCTCGTACATCGCGGGGCGCGCGAGGTCGTTCATTGCCGCGTCGACGATCGCAAAGTTCTTCTCGACACCCGGCTTCAGAAACTCGACGCGCGTGAGCAGCATGCCCGCATTGCCGACGAGCGAGCGGCCCGGCTCGAAATACACCTCGCGATGGCCATGCCCGCGCGCTTCGATCCGGTCGAGCAACGTGCGCACGAAATCGCCGATATCCGGCGGCGTTTCGTCGTCGTAGGTGATACCGAGTCCGCCGCCCACATCGATATGCTTGATCTTCACACCGTCCGCTTCGATCTGCTCGACGAGTTCGAGCAGTTTGTCGACGGCGTCGAGATAGGGCGCGACTTCCGTGATCTGCGAACCGATATGGCAGTCGATGCCGACCACGTCGAGGTGCTTCATCGCAGCGGCGGCGCGATACGTGGCACGCGCTTCGTCGAATGCAACGCCAAACTTGTTCGACTTGAGGCCCGTCGAAATATACGGATGCGTCTTTGCATCGACGTCAGGATTCACGCGCAGCGACACGGGCGCCTTCTTGCCCATTTCGCCCGCAACCGCGTTGAGGCGGTCGAGTTCGGGAATCGATTCGACGTTGAAGCACTTCACGCCCGCCGCGAGCCCTTCGCGCATTTCCGCGACGCTCTTACCGACGCCCGAGAACACGGTGTTTTCCGCTTTGCCGCCTGCCGCGAGCACGCGCGCCAGCTCGCCGCTCGACACGATGTCGAAGCCCGCACCCATGCGCGCGAACAGGTTGAGCACGCCGAGGTTGCTATTCGCCTTGACAGCGACGTGCACGGTTGCGTGCCGGCCGGCGCATGCGTCGGCGTAGGCATGCCACGCCTCGGTTAGCGCAGCGCGCGAGTAGACATAGAGCGGCGTGCCGAACTGCTCGGCAAGCGACACGGCGGACACGCCTTCAGCGTGCAGCACGCCGTCGACGTAGGCAAAAGCGGATTGAGTCATACGGCAGTCTTATTGAGCTTCGGACGCGCCGGACGCCGGTTGGGCGGGCGCGTTCGACGTCGGCGCAGTGCGCAGTTCGGAATCGGGCGACAGGGACAACGGCGTGCCCGACGTATCCGGAACGGAACCTTGAGCGGATTCGGCGCCGGGTTTCACTTCGTCGGACGAGGGCGGCTGGGTCTGTTCGGTCGGCTTGGCCGGAAGCGGCGGAACGGTAGGCAGATACAGCGAACCGCGTTGTCCGCAACCGCTGAGCGCGACACCTGCGACAATAGCCAGAGTCGCTAGAATCGTGGCCGTGGCGCTCGTCCGGAAAACGACTCGCATGACTGTCCCTGAATAATTAATCGCTGGAGTTTAGCATGTCCGACAGTGAATACCTGACCCGCGCCGAGGCTGTGCTGGCAGCCATCGAACGCTCGCTCGACGATACGGACGCCGACGTCGAATTCGAGCGCAGCGGCAACGTGCTGACGCTCGAATTCGAGAACGGCACGAAGATCATCGTGAATCTTCAGCCGCCGATGCAGGAGATCTGGATCGCCGCAAAGTCGGGCGGATATCACTTCCGTTTTGTCGACGGCGCGTGGCGCGATACGCGCAACGGCACCGAGTTTTACGCGGCGCTTTCCGAATACGCGACGCAGCAGGCAGGCGAAGACGTCCAGATCGCGCCCTGAGCGTTTCGTGTCGGCGCGTGTGAAGCCGATGCACGTTTGCCGAAAATGAAAAAGCCGCCGCGTTCGACACGCAGCGGCTTTTTTTCACCGGCAATCCGGACTTAGTGACCTTTGAACAGGTTCATGATGTCCTCCTTCTCCTGCGCGCCGACCTGGGCTGGCGCGCCGCTTGCCGCGCCGCTCGCTTCGGGAGGCGGCAGCGTCACCCCGACCGTCGACACGAAGCCGTTGCCCGGCGTGAAGTCGTCGAAGTACAACTCGTCGCTGATCGATACGACGTCTTCCGGCATCGGCATCTTGTACTCGGGCACGCCCTTGAGCGCGCGTCCCATGTAGTCGATCCACACGGGCAGCGCGAGCCCGCCGCCCGTTTCCTTGTCGCCGAGACTGCGTGGGCTGTCGTAACCCATCCACGCGATCGCGCAAAGCGTGTGCTGATAACCGGCGAACCACGCGTCGCGCGAATCGTTGGTGGTGCCCGTCTTGCCCGCGAGGTCCGTGCGCTTCAGGACGTTCGACTTCGCGCCCGTGCCGCGCTGTGCGACGCTCGTCAGCAGGCTATTCATCACGTACGCGTTGCGCGGCTCGATTGCGTGCGGCGCGTTGCTGCCCGCGACGAGTGGGTCCGCATGCGCGACCACCACGCCGCGCTGATCGGTGACTTCGGCGATCAGATACGAATTCACGCGATAGCCGCCATTCGCGAACACCGAGTAGCCAGCCGCCATCTGCAGCGGCGTGACGAGGCCTGCACCGAGCGCCATCGGCAGATACGCGGGGTGACGCTCCGCATCGAAACCGAAGCGCGTGATGTACTGCTGCGCGTACTTCGTGCCGATGTGGTTGAGGATGCGAATCGACACGAGGTTCTTCGACTTCTGCAGCGCGGTGCGCATCGACATCGGGCCATCGAAGCCGCCACCGTAGTTTTTCGGCTCCCACGCCTGGCCGCCTGTTTCAGCTGCGCTGAAGAAGAGCGGCGCGTCGTTGATGACGGTTGCCGGTCCCAAGCCCTTTTCGAGCGACGCCGAATAGATGAACGGCTTGAAGCTCGAACCCGGCTGACGCCATGCCTGCGTCACATGATTGAACTTGTTCTTGTTGAAGTCGAAACCGCCAACCAGCGCGCGGATCGCGCCGTCCTGCGGCACGACGGATACGAACGCGCCTTCGATCTGCGGCAATTGCGTGATCGACCAGTTGCCGTCGTCGTTCTTCACGATACGGATGATCGCGCCCGGCCGCACGCGCTGGTTCGGCTGCGCGCGTGCGCTCAGCGCGAATGTCGCGTAGCGCAGCCCGTCGCCCTGGATCGTCACGGCGTTGCCATCGATCAGCGTCGCCTGCACCTGCTTCGGACTGGCCGACGTCACCACGGCCGCGATGATCTCGCCGTTGTCGGGATGCTCGAGCAATGCGTCGTCGATGGCCTGCTCGCGTTCGTCCGCGTCGGCGGGCAGGTCGATGAACGCTTCAGGACCGCGATAGCCGTGACGCCGTTCATAGTCCATCAAGCCTTTGCGCAGCGCCCGGTACGCAGCGTCCTGATCGGCGGAATCGATGGTCGTCACGACGTTCAGGCCGCGCGTGTACGCCTCTTCGCGGTACTGCGCGTACATCATCTGCCGCACCATTTCCGCGACGTACTCCGCGTGCACGCTGAACTCCTTGCCCGCGCCCTTGACGATGAGCGGCTGGCGGCTCGCCGTGTCGTACTGCTCCTGCGTGATATAGCCCAACTCCAGCATGCGCTGAAGGATGTATTCCTGACGCACCTTCGCGCGCTTCGGATTCACCACCGGGTTATACGCGGACGGCGCCTTCGGCAGACCGGCGAGCATCGCGCATTCGGCCAGCGACAGGTCTTTCAGGTCCTTGCCGAAGTACACGCGCGCCGCGCTCGCGAAGCCGTACGCACGCTGGCCGAGATAGATCTGATTCATGTACACCTCGAGAATCTGATCTTTGCTCAGCTTCGATTCGATCTTGTACGCGAGCAGCATCTCGTAGATCTTGCGCGTGTAGGTCTTCTCGCTCGACAGGAAGAAGTTGCGCGCAACCTGCATCGTGATCGTGCTCGCGCCCTGCGTTGCGTGGCCGTTCGTGAGCGCGACCACGCCGGCGCGTGCGATACCCATCAGATCGACGCCGCCGTGATCGTAAAAGCGCGCGTCTTCGATGGCGAGCACGGCCTTCTTGAGATTGTCCGGCACCTCGCGCATGTGCACGATGTCGCGCCGCTCTTCGCCGAATTCGCCGATCAGCACGTGATCTGCCGTGTAGATGCGCAGCGGCACCTTCGGACGATAGTCGGTCAACGCTTCGAGCGAAGGCAGATTGGGCGTGGCGACGACCAGCGCGTAACCCAGCACGAGCAAGACGCAGAGGATCCCGGCGAAGATCAGCCCGACGAAGCCAAGGATGATCTTCAGCCAGAGCGGACGCTTGCGCTTCTGCGGTGCTGGAGGCGGAGACGTAGGAGTCGTGGATTGCATATGAACACCAGAAAACGGTCCCGCGATTATAGCCGCCCGACCCGGTAGCTTTCGGCGTGCTTACGGCCGACGCAATTGCACGGCTATGAGAACACTGTAGTGCCTTTGATTGTCGCCGGATATCAGTTACCCGACCATTAGCCATTCGGCTGAATTTCGCTTGTGTGTCGCGCTGCGCAGAATGCCTTCCGTTGCCCGCGTTCTCTGGAAGCCGCGGGCCTTCAGTTTCCGTTGGTATCTGAGGGAGGAAGGAATGGCGTTGAAACACTCGTTACGAATGGCGATGCGGCGTCAGGCAGTCGGCATCGATGTCGGCGCGCAAGCGGTGAGGATCGTTGCGCTCAGTTGCAGCGCGCGAAAGATGGGACCCGTGCGCATCGAATGCATTGCTTTGGAGCCACTCGCGCCGGGCGCGATGGCAGGCGCGGAGATCGTGGACCGGCAAGCGGTGGCGCGCGCGTTGTCCGAGGCATTCTGCCATGTGCCCCAGCAATGCATGTCGGCGGCACTGCGTTGCGCAATGGCGATTCCGGGTTCCGCGACGTTCACGGCGCATCTGCCCGTTAACCACGCGAGCGGCCCGCATGGTTCGGCTGCGTCAATCGAGCCTACGGTGCTGATGGAAGCCGAGCGCGTCGCGGGCATCGAGCGTCATGCGCTCGCCGTCGACTGGTATGTCGACGAGTCGCCGCCGCATCTTCGCACGGTGTCGATTGCCGCGACGGCGCGCGAGCATCTCGAAGCGCGCATCGAAAGCGCAGCGATGGCGGGCGTGACGCTGACAACCGTCGACGTCGAGCCGCATGCGGCGTTGCGCGCGCTGCGTCACGCGGCGACCTTCGAACTCGAACTGCACGAACCGTATGCGGCGATCTGGATCGGCAGCGATGGCGTGTACGGCTGGCGCGTCGAAGGGGAAACAATCGCGGAAGAAATCCGTTATCCATCGCCCGAATATTCGTGCGTCGCCGACGCGTTGCGTGATCTCGCGGAAAACAACCTGAACGTGTGCGCGCTCGTGGGCGGCGAAATCGAATTGCTTGAAGGCGTGTGCTTTTCGCTTGCCGATATCGGCGATGTGCTGGGCTGTTCCGTGTTGCCGTTCGACTGTTCTTCGCTCAGCGACGGCAACGTGATCCCCGACTCGGATCTGTTGCATGAGCCTTCGTTCGCGGTTGCGTTCGGTCTTGCATTGCGGGGCATTACGCAATGACCTTCGCCCACGGTTTCAATCTGTTGCCGCACCGGCAGCGCGATGCGCGGCTCGCGCGTCGGCGCCGCTATGTCGAATGGACGAGTGCGGCGCTGTGTGGTTGCGCCGCTGTGGCGTTGCTGATGACGTGGCAGACGTTCGAACGGGCGCGTATCGACAGAGAGCGCGCCGTGATCGGGCAACGCCTTGCTGTGCTCGCGCCGCCGCTTGCCGAGCACACACGGCTTGTCGGTGAGGCACGCGACGAGCGCCTGAGGAACGAGCGCGCCGCGACGCTTTCCGAACCGCTCATGCACTTTCTCGATCTGCTCGACGCGTTGAGCCGGGAGTCGTCCGAGGCTGTCGTCGTCAGGCAGTTGCGTCAACGCGGGCGCGATACGGAACTGCTTGCCGCGTCTCCCGATCATGCAGCGTCGGCGGCGTGGCTGAACCGCCTCGCCGCGTTGAAAGGCGTGAAGGATTCGGACTTGAGCGACGTGCATCGCGCGACGGGCGCGACGGAGGCATCGACTGCGTTCGAAATCAAAGCACATCTGAAATGGGACGGCCCGCCTGAAAAACCCCGGGCGCCGGCAGCGGTTCATCAGAACACGAGAGGGAAGCAATGAATACGACTATTGCTGGCCGCATCGGCATGCCGGCGACGCGCGAGCGGTTCGGACACACGCTCGTCGAGCGTCTGCGCGTGCCACTCGAGGCATGGAGCGTGCGACGACGCTGGGCCGTCGCATTGTGCATCGCTGTCGCTGCTTTCGTGCTCGGCGCGAATGCATGGCTCGCCACGGATATGAGCGGCGTGCAGGCGAGCCGCGAAATGTTATCGGCTGCGCAACGCAAGCTGGGCGAAGCCGAAGCGGCCGTCGCGCAGTTGCCTGGATTGCGTCAGGCGGCGAGCGACGCGCCGATGCCTTTGAACTGGACCTCGGCCGACGACATACGCGTGATTTCGCAGCTCGCGGCACGCAACGACGTGACGTTGCTCGTAATCGAGCCGGGCGTCGTCACGGGCAGCGGACTCGACGCCATGCGTCCGTTGCATATAACGGCTCAAGCCGACTTCGACCATGTCGTCGATTTTTGGGAAGGGCTTGCGGGTTTGCCGGTCCTCGTCGTGCCCGAAGAAGTGACGCTCAAGCGTCAGGGCGAGGCCCTGTCAATCAACGCGACGCTGCATTCGTTCAGCGCGGTTCATCCCGTGCGGAATGCCGCGCGTCGAACGGTGCGTGATGATCCTGACGCGTTTGATCCCGACGAAGAGATCGTGTTCTACGATCCGTTTCAACCTGCGGCGTTTGCGTCTGCACAGGAAAGCGCTTCGTCATCGATGCGGCTGGTCGGGCTTCTGGCCGACCGCCTGCGCGGTCTCGCGCTGATCGAAGCGGGCGACAACGCAGAGACGCTCGAACCAGGACAGCGGTGGGGCGACGAGCGGGTTGCGCATGTCGACGCACGCGCCCTCACGCTTGCAAAGCGCGATGGCAGCGTGTATTCGCTGACGCTCGCGGAGGCCGCCGAATGATGCGGCTCAACGTCATGCGTTCGATGCTCGTGTGTGCTGCTTTCGTCGCCATGGCGGCGCGCGCATCGTTGCCGCCGCTTCCCGCCGACATGCCGTTCGACGACGCGCTTACGCCCGCCGGCATGCCGCCGTTGCCGCGCGTGGTTACGACGGACGTCGCCAATCCGTTCACACCGGATGCAACCGACGAAGCCGCCGCGCCGGGGCGCGATGCGGACGCATCGGCGGATGCGGCGCAACCGTCTTCCACCGCACGCAACGAAGCCGAACCGCGACGCCAGGGCGAAGCGCGCACGGATGCGCTCGAAGGCCCGCCCGTCCCGCTCCCGCCCGCCGCGCGGCTGAGCACGAACGCTTCGCCGTCGTTTCCCGCCGACATGCCGATCACGCTGCATTTCCAGCACGCCGAACTGGGTGCCGTGCTCGGCGCGTTCGCGAAGTTCACCGGCCTGAATATCGTCGCCAGCGACAAGGCGCGCGGCGCGGTCACGCTACATCTGGACAACGTACCGTGGCGCGCCGCGTTCGATACGCTGCTCGACGTCAATGGCCTAGCGATGGAACAGCGCAGCAACGTAATTTGGGTCGCGCCGCTGTCCGAACTGGCGGCGCGCGAGCGTCAGTGCTTCGAGGCGCACGCCCGTGCCGCCGAACTCGAGCCGCTCGCGAGCCGCACCTTCGAACTGCACTACGCGCACGCCGAAGAGCTGCGCAAGCTGCTAACGGCATCGGGCAATCAGCGCGTGTTGTCCAAACGCGGTGCAGCGATGGCCGACCCGCGCACCAATCTGCTGTTCGTCACCGATCTCGACGCGCGCCTCGCGCAGATCGCGAAACTGATCGCATCGCTCGACCGGCCGACGCGTCAGGTGCTGATCGAGGCGCGCATCGTCGAAGCGGAGAAGGGTTTTTCGCGCAATCTCGGCGTGAAGCTGTCGATGCTCGCCACGAACGAGGACGGCAAGGCGACAGGCGTCGTCGGCGGCAAGGACGGCGCGATCTTCGATCTGTCGGCGCGGCCGATCTCCGGCTTCGACGCGGCCACGGCGGGCTTCACGCTGTTCGCCGCGCAGGCGACGCGCCTGGTGAACATCGAGCTGAGCGCACTCGAAGCGGGAGGGCTCGGGAGGATCGTGTCCAGTCCGCGCGTGGTGACGGCGGACCGGATGAAGGCGATCGTCGAGCAGGGCACCGAACTGCCGTATCAGGCGAAAGTGGGTCAAGGCGTGTCGGGCGTGCAGTTTCGCCGCGCCAGCCTCAAACTGGAGGTCGAACCGCAAATCACGCCGGACGGCCGGGTCGTGCTGGATCTGGACGTCGCGAAGGACAGCGTCGGCGAGCAGACGGCGTCGGGGCCCGCCATCAACACCAAACATGTGCAGACGCGCGTCGAGGTGGAAGACGGCGGGACGGTGTCGATTGGCGGAATCTACGAGTCGGATGACCGCGATGATGTGACGCGCGTGCCGCTCCTGGGCAAAATACCGCTTTTGGGCGCGCTTTTTCGGCATCGCGCCCACCGCGATCTGACCAGCGAACTCGTCGTTTTCATCACGCCGAGGGTTGTGCAGACAAATTGACGGATCGTCGGGAAAGCGCCATGGGCGCGGGCCGAAAGCATGATCGGCGGCAGCCGCGCCGGCCATCAGGCTCGACAAGGCAGGCGCTTTGCCAGTAAGCTGCCGCACGAACTACACCGGATTAGCCAGAGGATAAGTTGCAACCGCGGGACGCACACGCCAACGTTTTTTTTGTAGGGCTCATGGGGGCAGGCAAGACCACCGTGGGCCGGGCCGTGGCGCGCCGGCTGGATCGCCCGTTCTTCGACTCCGATCATGAAGTCGAGGCGCGCACGGGCGCGCGCATCCCGGTGATCTTCGAACTCGAAGGCGAAGCGGGCTTTCGCGATCGCGAGGCGCAAGTGATCGCCGAGCTCACCGGGCGCGAAAGCATCGTGCTCGCCACGGGCGGCGGCGCGGTCTTGCGCCCGGAAAACCGCGACGCGCTGCGCGCACACGGCATCGTCGTCTATCTGCGCGCCAATCCGCACGATCTCTGGCTGCGCACGCGCCGCGACAAGAACCGGCCGCTTCTGCAGACCGAGGACCCGAAAGGGCGCCTCGAAGCGCTCTATGAAGTGCGTGATCCGCTCTACCGCGAATGCGCCGATTTCGTGATCGAAACGGGCCGTCCGTCCGTCAACGGGCTCGTCAACATGGTGCTGATGCAGCTCGAGATGGCGGGCGTCGCCAGGCCTACTGCGTCATAATGACGAGATGACTTCCATGATTACCGTCAACGTCGAACTGGGCGAACGCGCCTATCCCATTCATATCGGCGCCGATCTGATCGGCAAAAGCGAGCTGTTCGCGCCGCATATTCGCGGCGCGTCGGTGACGATCGTCACCAACACGACGGTCGATCCCTTGTACGGCGAAACCTTGCGCAAGGCGCTCGCGCCGCTCGGCAAAGACGTGACGACGGTCGTGTTGCCCGACGGCGAGGCGCACAAGAATTGGGAAACGCTGAATCTGATCTTCGACGCGCTGCTTGGCGCGCGGGCCGATCGCAAGACCACGCTGATCGCGCTCGGCGGCGGCGTGATCGGCGACATGACGGGTTTCGCAGCCGCCTGCTACATGCGCGGCGTGCCGTTCATCCAGGTGCCGACCACGCTGTTGTCGCAGGTCGATTCGTCGGTGGGCGGCAAGACGGGCATCAACCATCCGCTCGGCAAGAACATGATCGGTGCGTTCTACCAGCCGCAAGCGGTGATCGCCGATATCGGCGCGCTGCGCACACTGCCGCCGCGCGAACTGGCGGCGGGGATTGCGGAAGTCATCAAGACGGGCGCGATTGCCGACGCAACGTTTTTCGACTGGATCGAAGCGAACATCGAAGCGCTCAACCGCTGCGAGCCGCATGCGCTCGCCGAAGCGGTCAAACGTTCGTGTGAGATCAAGGCTTCCGTGGTGGCCAAGGACGAGCGCGAAGGCGGTCTGCGCGCCATCCTCAACTTTGGCCACACGTTCGGTCACGCGATCGAAGCGGGGCTCGGCTATGGCGAGTGGCTGCACGGCGAAGCGGTGGGCTGCGGGATGGTGATGGCGGCTGACCTGTCCGTGCGACTCGGCCATCTGGACGAAGCCGCGCGCAAGCGGCTCGTTGCCGTCATCGAGGCGGCGCATCTGCCTACGCAGGCGCCTACGCTCGGCGCGGCGCGTTACGTCGATCTGATGCGCGTCGACAAGAAGGCGGAAGCGGGCGAAATCAAGTTCATCCTGCTGAAGCGTTTCGGCGACACACTGATCACCCGCGCCCCCGACGAGGCGGTGCTCGAAACCCTCGACGCCAGCGTCGGCACCTGACGCGAAGCGAAGCGGCCTGACACAGCGCACAGCGGCCGTCGCATCTGATTCGGAGATATCGGTGAGTGAAATACGCAGCGACCATCTGAGCGAATCACTCGACGCCGCTTCTGTGACGCCCACTACAGGCGTCGTGTCGCTGCCCACCATCGCCGCGCTCGAAGCGCATCTCGCGCCGTATGCCGCGCATTCTTCGCAATCGCGCGGCCGGCGCCATCACGAAGCGCCGCCGAGCGCGCGCACCGAGTTTCAACGCGATCGCGACCGCATCGTCCATTCGACCGCTTTCCGAAGGCTCGAGTACAAGACACAGGTCTTCGTGAATCACGAGGGCGATCTGTTCCGTACACGGCTCACGCACAGTCTCGAAGTCGCGCAGATCGCGCGTTCTGTCGCGCGCAATTTGCGCGTGAACGAAGATCTCGTCGAAGCGATTTCGCTGGCGCACGATCTCGGGCACACGCCGTTCGGCCATGCAGGGCAGGACGCGCTCAATGAATGCATGCGCGACTACGGCGGCTTCGAGCACAATCTGCAAAGTCTCGCCGTCGTCGACGATCTAGAAGAGCATTACGGCGCATTCGACGGCCTGAATCTGTGCTTCGAAACGCGCGAAGGCATCCTCAAGCATTGCTCGCGCGAAAACGCGCGGCGTCTCGGCGAACTGGGCGAGCGTTTTTTGCAAGGGCGGCAACCGTCGATCGAAGCGCAGATCGCCAATCTCGCCGACGAAATCGCATACAACAATCACGACGTGGACGACGGTCTGCGCTCGGGATTGCTCACGATCGATCAGCTCGCCGAAGTCGAGCTATGGCACACGCATTACGACGCAGCGCGGCGCGACTATCCGCAGATCGAGGGACGCCGGCTGATTCACGAGATCGTGCGGCGAATCATCAACACGCTGATCGTCGATCTGATCGACACGACCACGCGCAATATTGCGCGGCATGCGCCCGCGTCGCTGGACGACGTGCGCCGCGCACCGCCGCTGGTCGCGCACAGCGACGCTGTCGCTGCCCAAGCGACGGAACTCAAGCGGTTTCTGTTCAAGAACCTGTACCGCCACTATCGCGTGATGCGCATGGCGAACAAGGCCCAGCGCGTGATCGCCGGTTTGTTCGACGCGTTCATCAACGATCCTCGCCTGCTGCCGCCCGCTTACCAAACGACAGACGCAGCGAAGCAGCCACGTCTCATCGCGCATTACATCGCGGGCATGACGGACCGCTACGCGTCGAAGGAATACCAGCGGCTGTTTATCGTCGATGGCGATTGATGCGGTGATGCGCGGTAGATCCCACCTCTAAACCGCTCAACCCGCGAGGTCAACAGTCTGCGCAACGGCGCAACCGCGCACGAACGTCCGACGCTCGGCCCGAGATAACAAAGGAAGCGGCGCGCAAACACGCGCCGCGCCCGTCTTACACAGCGATCCGAGGTCCAGCCGCCGTGGGCTGGCCGCTTGCCCAGCCCGACGCCGCGTGCGTCAGCGTGAACCGCCTCGCGCAATCAAGGCGCCTGCGATCAGCGCAACGCCACCAACAATGGCGAGCGTCCGCCACGGATTTTCATGGATGTAATCGTCGGCACCGTGCAATGCCGCTTCGGCGCGCTCGCGCATCGCATCGCGTGTGTCGTTCAGACGTGTGCGCGCTTCGTCGAGACGCTTGCGCATCTGCGTGCGCAGCACCGTGGCGTCGGCTTGCGTGCCGTCTCCGAGCGTGTTCTCGAGTTCGGTCATCAATGTGCGCAGTTCGCTTGCAATATCTTCAGCCGCGTGTCGACTGTGGCGCGCAATGCGCCGCGCACGACGGCCAGCCGTGGTCCAGGATTCGCCCAGGGCATCTCGCGTGTTAGGAAGTGCAGTCATGGTCGCTCCGTCGATGAGGGTAGTTGAATATCCCCGCAACACAGCGCGGGAAGTTTCCTCTGACGCAACTTCGATGCCCGCCCTGCGGCATGATTCGCACCGACGTTCCCACTGGACCAATGCATGTCGCATGCGGCAGAAATTGCACCGCTGGCGTGCACGTTTCAGTCAAATTTACAATGGCTGACTCGCGCCGGGCGGCGTGTATGGCAGGAATGATGTCGGGATACGTCGAAGACGAAGGCGTGCACATACAGGTATCGTGAACGCATGGAACAACGCCGACGCGCTTTTGCACATCGGCGTTGTTCAAGCCCGAAAATCTCGTCTACGCTGTTGTGTTAGAACCGGTAACCGAGGTTCACGTACGTGACGATCGGGTTCAGACGAATCTTCGTTTCCGATTGCACGTTGACGGTACCGATCGGCGTCTGCGCCTGGGTGTTCAGCTTGGCGGTAGTCGAGAGCGGCAGATACGAGATCGAGAAGCCCGCGAACCAGTGGTCGGTGAACGCGTACGTGAAGCCGGCATTAAACACGGGCTCCCACGAACTATCCGTCGTGACTGTGGTCGGACCATGAAGTACGTTGCGCTCGAAGGCGCCGTTCGTGATGTGCTCATCGGTGAACGAGACGCGGCTCACGCCCAGGCCCAGATACGGACGGAACTTCGCTTGCGGCTGGTTGAAGTAGTACTTGAACAGCAGCGTCGGGCTCCACTGTTTCGCTGAGCCGAGCTTGCCATATTGCTGGAATGCGCCCGTGCCCTTCAGGTCGAATTGCGGTGGCACGCCGATCACGAATTCCGTGGCGATATGGTCGGTGACGAAATAGCCGCCGGTGAAACCGACGGTGTCGCCGCTGCCGAGTTCGGCGCCCGTGTTGGGCACGGTGATGTTGACGGGCGTACCGTTGACGTTTGTCTCTCTCAACGGGTCACTACTGGACTGAGGCGCGAGATGGAACCATCCTGTTGTAACGAAGAAACTGCCGGCCGATTGCGCGTGCGCTGTGGTTGTTATGCAAGCGAGTGCCGCGACCCCCAAGGCCTGTTTTAATTTCATTTGTGCTCCTCCAAAAAAGGCCCGCCAATTATGACCACAACGTTTCAAACAAACCATACGCGCCGGCTAGAGCGTTCTGCCTAGGCTTTATGCCGCTTTCCGGCAGACCCGCTTGGCGCGTGAGGCCGCGCCGACGCAGTTTTTCGGACCTTCGGGTATGTACCAACGCGACTTTGGATAATCCAGCATGGCACGGCTTGCACGTCTTTATGTCCCTGACCAGCCGCAACACGTGATCCTGCGCGGACTCGACCAGCAGCCCGCATTCGTGGACGACCAGGATTACGAACTGTTCATCGATTGCCTGAAGGCGGCTTCACGCGATCACCATCTGTCCGTTCATGCATACGCGCTGATGCCCGGCGCGGTGCAGCTGCTCGTCACGCCCACCGACGAATCGAGCCTGCCCAAGGCGATGCAGGCCGTCGGCCGGCGTTACGTCGCGCACTTCAATCGCCGTTACTCGCGGCGCGGCACTTTGTGGGAAGGCCGCTATCGCGCGACGGTGATCGAAGGCGAGAAGTACTTCCTGCTCGCGAGCCGCGTGGTCGAAATGTCGCCGGTGCGCAACCAGCTGGCGAGCGCACCGGAAGACTACCGATGGTCCAGTTATCGGCATCACATCGGCCTGACCTTAGACAGTTTGATCACCGATCATCGTTTGTACTGGTCGCTCGGAAATACGCCGTTCGAACGGCAGCGCGCATACCGCGAATTGTGCGAGCAGCCGCTCGACGAACGCGAAGCCAGCCAGCTCCAGCAGGCCACGTTAAAGGGCTGGGTGCTCGGTAGCGACTCGTATCGGGAGTGGGCGGCGCGGGCCGCAAACCGGCGCGTCTCGCCCTTGCCCAGGGGCAGGCCGCGCAAGGTCCGGGAGACGCCACAAACGCAATAAGGCCTTTGTGCTCAATGGCTTGCTGGCGAAAGTAGAAAGCGAACGGCATCCACGCATGCCGTTTTCTTTTGCCCCGTTTTGATATGGCACCAATTAACTGGGCGAAAAATGCACCACATTGATAATAGGGGTCCGACCATCACATTTTGTTTGCTATTCCTTTGATTCGTCGCGTATATTCCGATTTCCGGCGTCCCGATGTGCAACTGCAATATCGCGCGTCCACGGCCGCCCGCGCGGTCGAAGTCCGCACCGCGGGCTAAAACAAAATGGTTCAACGGCCCCACGGCCCCTGACAGACGGTGTCCCCATGAACGACCATCAGCAGCCGCTTTCCACGGTTCCCGCCGCGCAAGGTCTATATGACCCGGCAAACGAGCACGACGCATGCGGCGTCGGCTTCGTTGCGCATATCAAGGGCAAGAAAAGCCACGAAATCATCCAGCAGGGCCTGAAGATTCTCGAGAACCTCGATCACCGGGGCGCCGTCGGCGCCGATCCGCTGATGGGTGACGGCGCGGGCATCCTGATCCAGATTCCGGACTCGTTCTACCGCGAGGAAATGGCCAAGCAGGGCGTGACGCTGCCCCCCGAGGGCGAATACGGCGTGGGCATGATCTTCCTGCCGAAGGAACACGCATCGCGTCTCGCTTGCGAACAGGAACTGGAGCGCACGGTGAAGGCCGAAGGCCAGGTCGTGCTCGGCTGGCGCGACGTGCCCGCCGACCACACTATGCCGATCTCGCCGACTGTGAAGGCGAGCGAGCCGCTGATCCGCCAGATTTTCATCGGACGCGGCAAGGACATCATGGTGACGGACGCGCTGGAGCGGAAGCTGTACGTGATCCGCAAGACGGCGAGCCACCGCATCCAGGCGCTCAAGCTGAAGCACGGCAAGGAATACTTCGTGCCGTCGATGTCGGCGCGCACGGTCGTCTACAAGGGGCTGCTGCTGGCGGGTCAGGTCGGCGTGTACTACCGCGACCTGCAGGACGAGCGCGTCGTGTCGGCGTTGGCGCTCGTGCACCAGCGCTTCTCGACCAACACGTTCCCCGCGTGGGAGCTGGCTCACCCGTACCGGATGATCGCCCACAACGGCGAAATCAACACGGTGAAGGGCAACGTCAACTGGCTGAACGCGCGTACGGGCGCGATCGCCTCGCACGTGCTCGGCGACGACCTGCCGAAGCTGTGGCCGCTGATCTATCCGGGCCAATCGGACACGGCATCGTTCGACAACTGTCTCGAACTGCTCGTGATGGCCGGCTACCCGCTCGTCCACGCGGTGATGATGATGATTCCCGAAGCATGGGAACAGCACACGCTGATGGACGACAACCGCCGCGCGTTCTACGAATACCACGCTGCGATGATGGAGCCGTGGGACGGCCCCGCTGCGATCGCGTTCACCGACGGTCGCCAGATCGGCGCGACGCTCGACCGTAACGGTCTGCGTCCGGCGCGCTATATCGTCACCGACGACGACCTCGTCATCATGGCGTCGGAAGCGGGCACGCTGCTCATTCCCGAATCGAAGATCGTCAAGAAGTGGCGTCTGCAGCCGGGCAAGATGTTCCTGATCGACATGGAGCACGGCCGCATCATCGACGACAAGGAACTGAAGGACAACCTCGCGAACGCCAAGCCGTACAAGAGCTGGATCGATGCCGTGCGCATCAAGCTCGACGAAATCGAGCCGAACGCGGAAGACGTCGTTACGGAACGCCGTGAAGCGGCTGCGCTGCTCGATCGCCAGCAGGCATTCGGCTACACGCAGGAAGACCTCAAGTTCCTGATGGCGCCGATGGCGCAGGCAGGCGAAGAAGCCGTTGGCTCGATGGGCAACGACTCGCCGCTGGCCGTCATGTCCAACAAGAACAAGACGCTCTATCACTACTTCAAGCAGCTGTTCGCGCAGGTCACGAACCCGCCCATCGACCCGATCCGTGAAAACATGGTGATGTCGCTGGTGTCGTTCGTCGGCCCGAAGCCGAACCTGCTCGACACGAACAACATCAACCCGCCGATGCGTCTCGAAGTGTCGCAGCCGGTGCTCGACTTCAAGGACATCGCGAAGATCCGCGCGATCGATCAGTACACGGGCGGCAAGTTCAGCTCGTACGAACTGAACATCTGCTACCCGGTCGCGTGGGGCAAGGAAGGCATCGAAGCGCGCCTCGCGTCGCTATGCGCGGAAGCCGTCGACGCCGTGAAGTCCGGTTACAACATGCTGATCGTGTCGGACCGCAAGACCGACCGCGACAACGTCGCGATCCCGGCGCTGCTGGCCACGTCGGCGATTCACTCGCACCTCGTGCAGCAAGGTCTGCGCACGAGCACGGGCCTCGTCGTCGAAACGGGCTCGGCGCGTGAGACGCACCACTTCGCGCTGCTCGCGGGCTTTGGCGCGGAAGCCGTTCACCCGTACCTCGCGATGGAAACGCTCGCGCAGATGGCAGTGGGCATGAAGGGCGATCTGTCGGCGGAAAAGGCCGTCTACAACTTCACGAAGGCAGTCGGCAAGGGCCTGTACAAGGTCATGTCGAAGATGGGTATTTCGACGTACATGTCGTACACGGGCGCGCAGATTTTCGAGGCAATCGGTCTCGCTGAAGATCTCGTGAGCAAGTACTTCAAGGGCACGGCGTCGAAGGTCGGCGGCATTGGCCTGTTCGAAGTGGCTGAAGAAGCGATCCGTCTGCACCGCGACGCGTTCGGCGACAACCCGGTTCTCGCTAACATGCTCGACGCGGGCGGCGAATACGCGTACCGCGTGCGCGGCGAAGACCACATGTGGACGCCCGATGCGATCGCGAAGCTGCAACACTCGGCGCGCAGCAACTCGTATCAGACGTACAAGGAATACGCGCATCTGATCAACGATCAGACGAAGCGTCACATGACGTTCCGCGGGCTGTTCGAATTCAAGGTCGATCCGTCGAAGGCGATTCCGCTCGACGAAGTCGAATCGGCGAAGGACATCGTCAAGCGCTTTGCAACGGGCGCGATGTCGCTCGGCTCGATCTCGACGGAAGCGCACGCCACGCTCGCGGTCGCGATGAACCGTATCGGCGGCAAGTCGAACACGGGTGAAGGCGGCGAAGACGAGAACCGCTATCGCAACGAACTGCGCGGCATTCCCATCAAGAATGGCGACACGATGAAGTCCATCCTCGGCGATGAAGTCGTGACCGACATCCCGCTGAAGGAAGGCGATTCGCTGCGCTCGAAGATCAAGCAGGTCGCGTCGGGCCGTTTCGGCGTGACGGCGGAATATCTTGCTTCCGCGGACCAGATCCAGATCAAGATGGCGCAGGGCGCGAAGCCGGGCGAAGGCGGTCAGTTGCCGGGTCACAAGGTGTCCGAGTACATCGGCAAGCTGCGTTACTCGGTGCCGGGCGTCGGCCTGATCTCGCCGCCGCCGCACCACGACATCTATTCGATCGAAGAT
Source organism: Paraburkholderia sp. SIMBA_054 (assembly GCF_046534875.1). Taxonomy (NCBI): domain Bacteria; kingdom Pseudomonadati; phylum Pseudomonadota; class Betaproteobacteria; order Burkholderiales; family Burkholderiaceae; genus Paraburkholderia; species Paraburkholderia sp. SIMBA_054. The sequence goes on from NZ_JAWRXV010000027.1 coordinate 64,374, forward strand.
CTCGCGCAGCTCATTCACGATCTGAAGAACGCGAATTCGGCGGCGAGCATCTCGGTGAAGCTGGTGTCGGAAGTGGGCGTCGGTACGGTCGCTGCGGGTGTCGCGAAGGCGAAGGCCGATCACGTCGTGATCGCCGGCCACGATGGCGGCACGGGCGCATCGCCGCTGTCGTCGGTGAAGCACGCCGGCACGCCGTGGGAACTCGGCCTTGCGGAAACGCAGCAGACGCTGGTGCTGAACCAGTTGCGCGGCCGTATCCGCGTGCAGGCCGACGGTCAGATGAAGACGGGCCGCGACGTCGTGATCGGCGCGCTGCTCGGCGCGGACGAATTCGGTTTCGCGACGGCGCCGCTGGTCGTCGAAGGCTGCATCATGATGCGCAAGTGCCATCTGAACACGTGCCCGGTCGGCGTCGCGACGCAAGACCCCGTGCTGCGCGCGAAATTCCAGGGCCAGCCGGAACACGTCGTGAACTTCTTCTTCTTCATCGCAGAGGAAGTGCGCGAAATCATGGCGCAACTGGGTGTACGCAAGTTCAACGACCTGATCGGCCACAGCGAATTCCTCGATATGAAGAAGGGCATCGAGCACTGGAAGGCGAAGGGTCTGGACTTCTCGCGCGTGTTCTACCAGCCGAGCGTCCCCGCGAGCGTTGCGCGCATGCACGTCGATTCGCAGGATCACGGCCTCGACCGCGCGCTCGATCACGTGCTGATCGAGAAGGCGAAGGCTGCCATCGAGAAGGGTGAGCATGTGTCGTTCATCCAGCCGGTGCGCAACGTGAACCGTACGGTCGGCGCGATGCTGTCCGGCACGATCGCGAAGAAGTACGGCCACGACGGTCTGCCCGACGACGCGATTCACATCCAGTTGAAGGGCACGGCGGGCCAGAGCTTCGGCGCGTTTCTCGCGAAGGGCATCACGCTGGATCTGGTCGGCGACGGCAACGACTACGTCGGCAAGGGTCTGTCGGGCGGCCGCATCATCATCCGGCCCACGAACGATTTCCGCGGCAAGTCCGAAGAAAACATCATCTGCGGCAACACGGTGATGTACGGCGCGATCGAAGGCGAATCGTTCTTCCGTGGCGTTGCGGGCGAGCGCTTCTGCGTGCGTAACTCGGGCGCGACGGCGGTTGTCGAAGGCACGGGCGACCACGGTTGCGAATACATGACGGGCGGCACGGTCGTCGTGCTCGGCGAGACCGGCCGTAACTTTGCGGCGGGCATGTCGGGCGGTCTCGCCTACGTGTACGACGTGGACGGTTCGTTCGCGGCGAAGTGCAACAAGTCGATGGTCGCGCTCGAACCGGTGCTGCAACAGGCCGAACAGGAACGCACGGTCGACAAGGCGCTGTGGCACATCGGCCAGACCGACGAAGCGCTGCTCAAGGGGCTCATCGAACGTCACTTCCAGTTCACGGGTTCGCCGCGTGCAAAGGCGCTGCTCGAAAACTGGGACGCGTCGCGCCGTCAGTTCGTGAAGGTGTTCCCGACCGAATACAAGCGCGCGCTGGGCGAAATGGGCGCGAAGAAGGCAGCCAAGGAAGTACTCGCGGCCTGATCGTTTCCCGACCCAACCAGACGACATAACGAAGCGCACCTGCCGCGCGCGCGTGAAAGCGCATGCGGCGGGCGCCGATCCCCTCACCGATTAGATAGACATAGAGAACCATATGGGCAAGGCAACCGGTTTTCTCGAGTTCGAGCGCCGCCACGAGGCGTACGAAGCACCCCTCACGCGTGTGAAGCACTACAAGGAATTCGTCGCAGCATTGACCGACGACGAAGCCAAGATTCAGGGCGCGCGTTGCATGGACTGCGGCATCCCGTTCTGCAACAACGGCTGCCCGGTGAACAACATCATCCCGGACTTCAACGACCTGGTGTTCCGCCAGGACTGGAAGAACGCGATCGAAGTTTTGCATTCGACGAACAACTTCCCCGAGTTCACGGGCCGCATCTGCCCGGCGCCGTGCGAAGCGGCGTGCACGCTCGGCATCAACGACGACCCGGTCGGCATCAAGTCGATCGAGCACGCGATCATCGACAAGGCGTGGACGGAAGGCTGGGTCGCGCCGCAACCGCCGAAGCACAAGACTGGCAAGAAGATCGCCGTCGTCGGTTCGGGCCCGGCGGGTATGGCGGCTGCGCAGCAACTCGCGCGCGTCGGTCATGACGTGACGGTGTTCGAGAAGAACGATCGCGTCGGTGGCCTGCTGCGTTACGGCATCCCTGACTTCAAGCTGGAGAAGTGGCTGATCGACCGCCGCATGCGCCAGATGGAAGCGGAAGGCGTGACGTTCCGCGCGAACGTGTTCGTGGGCAAGGACCCGCTTCCGGTGCACATCGGCAACACCGCGAAGGAAACCATCACGCCTGAGGAACTGAAGGATCAGTTCGATGCCGTGATTCTGACGGGCGGCTCCGAGACGCCGCGTGATTTGCCTGTGCCGGGGCGTGAGCTTGCGGGCATTCATTACGCGATGGAGTTTTTGCCGCAGCAGAACAAGGTCAATGCGGGCGACAAGGTTGCGGATCAGCTGCTCGCGAAGGGCAAGCATGTCGTCGTGATCGGCGGCGGCGATACGGGTTCGGATTGCGTCGGCACGTCGAACCGTCATGGCGCGAAGGGCGTCACGCAGTTCGAACTGCTGCCGCAGCCGCCCGAAGAGGAAAACAAGCCGCTCGTGTGGCCGTACTGGCCGGTCAAGCTGCGTACGTCGTCGTCGCATGAGGAAGGCTGCGAGCGCGATTGGGCTGTTGCTACGAAGCGCTTTGAAGGCAAGAACGGCAAGGTCGAGAAGCTGATCGCGGCGCGTGTCGAATGGAAGGAAGGCAAGATGGTCGAAGTGCCCGATTCCGAATTCGAAATGAAAGCCGATCTCGTGTTGCTGGCGATGGGCTTTACGCAGCCCGTTTCGCCTGTGCTTGAGGCCTTCGGCGTCGATAAGGATGCGCGTGGGAATGTGCGTGCTTCCACCGAAGGCGATAAGGCTTATTACACGTCGGTCGAGAAGGTGTTCACCGCGGGTGATATGCGGCGTGGACAGTCTCTCGTAGTGTGGGCTATTCGCGAAGGGCGGCAGTGTGCGCGGTCAGTTGATGCTTATCTGATGGGGCATTCTGAATTGCCGAGGTAAGGGTTTTGGTTTTGGTTTGTCTGCGACGCTGAGTTGTTTGCGCATGCGAGGGCGCTTTTGGTTTGGCGCCTTCGCGGCGCGGGCGGTTTGGTTTTTGCGCTTTGCTGCGCGGGCATCTGTCTCTTGGTTTTTGTGTGCTGGCGGCGCCGGTCGGGGTGTCTACCTTTGCGCTGGCATCCGCGATTTGCCTTCGTGCTTCAAGCGTCGCCCCTGTGCGGGGCGGCACCTACTTTTCTTTGCCGCCGCAAAGAAAAGTAGGCAAAAGAAAGCGGCTCACACCGCCAACATTTCTTCCTGCCTGAGGGACCCCAACCGGTCCCTTACTTCAGGCGACAACTTCTCGATTCAAGTTCGTTGCCAGCGCTCTTGCAGTGCGCCTCACCCGCTTCACGCTCCCGCGTTTCAGCATGCCTTGCCAGATAGTCCACCGCCGCCCAGGTGGCAAACTGTGTGTAGGCCGTAGCACTCCACTCGCCTCACTTCGGACCGATAGCGCAGGTGTTCCACCCTGTAAGAGCGCCAAGCTATACGACGCGACAACCTACACACAGTTTGCCACCTGGGCGGCACATACCGTTCGCTGCCGTGAGCCCATGTACGGGTGTTTGAAGCGGGTGAGGCGCTCATTCGAAGCGTTGGCAACTCGCGTGAACAGAAATGCTGCCGTGTGAAGTGTGGGACCGGTTGGGGGCCCTCAGGCAAGAACTAGAACTGGCGGTGTGAGCCGCTTTCTTTTGCCTACTTTTCTTTGCGGCGGCAAAGAAAAGTAGGTGCCGCCCCGCACAGGGGCGACGCTTGAAGTACGAAGGCAATACGCGGATGCCAGCGCAAAGGCAGACACACCGACCGGCGCCGCCAGCACACAAAAAGCAAGAGGCAGATGCCCGCGCAGCAAAGGCAAACACTAATCCGCCCGCGCCGCGAAGTCGCCACCCGAATGCCAGCGAAAGCGAAAAACGAAAACCAAACCACACCACGATCGAACAGGCATAAAGTGTGACTGAGCGGGAACGCGCCAGGAGAGCTACGATGCAACGCACCGATCCGCAGCCAGACCAAAAAGAAAGCGCCGGGTCCGCCTCAGACCCGAATAGCGAACTGACCGATCAGCATGACTACCAGCGTTGCTTCATAGCGCTAGTCCCCGACACGGCGACCCGCGACGCGCTATCGTCCATCGACATCCCCACGACTGCGCGCCGCGTCCCCTACGAACAATTGCACCTGACGGTAACGTTCATCGGCGTACTGCCACAAGAAAAAGCCGCACCGCTGATCGAATCACTAACGCACGAGACAGTGCCGCTCAAGCTCACGCCGATAACAAAAATCGAACATTGGCCACGCGCCTCACACCCGCGCCTGACGGTGGCGACACTCGCCATGTCCGATGAATTCATCGCACTGGACTGGCGCGTGCGCTCGTCGATGATCGCGCTCGGCCTGCCCGTCGATGCCCGTACATTCCGGCCGCATGTAACGCTCGCGCGCTACCGCCAGGACGCGGCGGCCGTCGGCCCCGCAACGGACTTGCAAGACGAACTGATCGCGCGCTTCGACTCGTTGACGCTCTATTCGAGCACGCTAGCTCGCACAGGCGCGCGATATCGATCACTGGCGAGCGTGCCCGTCGTCTACGCGTGACGCGCAAGGCAGACCAAACGCAGCAGACCAAACAAAAATCACGACCCGCGATACCGCTCCAACGTCAACCCATCCAGATCGATTTCCGGCTCGCGCCGCGTAATCAGATCCGCGACCACCCGCCCCGACCCCAGCGACATCGCCCAGCCCGTCGAGCCATGTCCAAGATTGATCCACAACCTTTCAATGCCGGACGGCCCAAGCAACGGCGCGCCATCGGGCGTCATCGGACGGCGTCCAACCCAGAACTGTGCGGAAGAGGGCGCCGTCGCATGTGGGAACCAGTCGTCGAGCACTTTCATCAGCGTCTGTAGCGCCTGCTCGCGCAAGGTCGTCTGCCGGTTGCCAAGCTCGGCCGTACCCGCGACGCGCAGATTGGGCCCGAACCGCGTTATCGCCGTCTTCAACGATTCGTCCATCAATGCGGCACGCGGCGACTTTTCATCGTCGACGATCTGTAGCGTCGCCGAGTAGCCCTTCACGGGATACAGCGGCACTTTCACGCCATGCGGCGCAAGCAGATCCGCGCTATCGACGCCCGCCGCCACAACAATGGCATTCGCCACCAGCGTCTCGCTGCCCGCCGCGCTCTCGACATGCACACCATGCACCGCGCGGCCACGCACGTCGAGCGCCGTCACACGCGTATCGAAGCGAAAGCGCACGCCGTTCGCCTCGCAGATCGCGCGCAATTCGCGCGTGAAGCGTGCGCAGTCACCCGCTTCGTCGTCGGGTAGATAGAGGCCGCTCAACGGCGCCTGACGCGCCCAGCGCAGTCCCGGCTCGATCTCGGCGCATTCGGCCGCGCTCACTTCGCGATGCTTGATGCCCGCGTCGCGCAGCACGGCAAGCGCGGGCTGCGCGAGTTCGACGTCGAACGCCGTGCGAAAGAGTTGCAGATAGCCCTGGCTGCGTCCGTACTCGAACGGATGATGCCCGCGAAACTCGCGCAGGCATTCGCGGCTGTAGTACGCGATGCGCTGCATCCGCTGCTTGTTGACGCGAAAGCGCGCGAGATCGCATTCGCGCAGCCAGCGCGCGATCCAGCGCCATTGCGCCAGATCGAACGTCGGCCGGAAGATCAGCGGCGACGCGGGCTTGAACAGATACTTCAGGATCTTGGCCGGCATGCCAGGCGCGGCCCACGGCGTCACGTAGCCGGGCGCGATCACGCCCGCATTGCCGAAGCTCGTCGCGAGCGCGACGTCGGATTCGCGCTCGATCACGGTGACGTCGCAGCCGCGCTCGCGCAGGTAGAAAGCGGTGGCGACACCGATGATGCCGCCACCGAGAACGATCGTTTGCATGGGTGGTATTACACGTGTTCCGCCGATTCCGCGCTTTCGGCGGCAAGCGATTTGCCCTTCGTTTCAGGCAGCGCCAGCGCCGCCACGACGACGAGCAGATAGCCCGAACCCGCGACGATGCCGATCGCCTTCACGAGCGTCATCGTCTGCGACAGCGTGCCGACCAGAATCGGAAAGAACGAGCCGACACCGCGCCCGAGGTTATAGCAGAAACCCTGGCCCGAGCCGCGGATCGCATTCGGATACAGCTCAGATAGATACGCACCAACGCCCGCGAATATTCCCTGCACGACGATGCCGAGCGGAAAACCGAGCAGCAGCATCGCGCCATCGGTGATGGGCAGCATCGTGTAGACCATGCCCAGCAGGAACGAGCCGATCGCGAACAGGATGAACGACGCGCGCCGTCCGATCCGGTCCGAAAGAATCGCGCCGACGATATACCCGATGAACGAACCGACGATCAGCACGACCAGATAGCCGCTCGTGTTGAACACGGACAGATGGCGCACGGTCTTCAGATAAGTGGGCAGCCAGGTCGTGATCGCGTAGTAGCCGCCTAGCATGCCGCTGCATAGCGCGCTGCCGAGAATCGTCGTTTTCAGGTGCGTTGCGGAGAAAATCTGCAGGAAGTGGGAGGTGTCGAAACCGCTGTCGCGCGCGCTGCGCGTCGCGATATAGATGTCGGGATCGCTGACGTTGCGGCGGATATAGATGATCCACAGCGCGGGCACGATGCCGATCCAGAAGCACGCGCGCCACGCATATTCTTCGGGCAGCAACGCAAAGAACGCCCAGTAGAGAATCGCCGCCGCTCCCCAGCCGAACGACCAGCTGCTCTGCACGGTGCCGACGGCTTTCGCGCGATGCTGCGGCGAGCGGATCGTCTCCGCCATCATGATCGTCACCACCGACCATTCGCCGCCGAAGCCGATGCCTTGCAGCGTGCGCGTCGTCAGCAGTTGCCAGAAGTTGTGAGTGAAGCCGGACAGGCAGGTGAACAGCGCGAAGGTCGCGATCGTCCATTGCAGCACGCGGATGCGGCCGTAGCGGTCGGCGAGTACGCCCGCCATCCAGCCGCCTATCGCCGACGAGATCAGCGAACTGGTCGCGATCATCCCCGCTTCGCTTTTCGACATGCCCCACGTCGCGATCAGCGTCGGAATCAGGAACGAGTAGATCATGAAGTCGAACGCGTCGACGGCATAGCCGCCGAAGCCCGCGTAGAGCGTGCGCCTTTCGCGCGTCGACAACTCGGTAAACCACTGAAATGACGCCATCCCCTCTCCTGTGATCCCGTGTACGTGGGTTGCTGTTGTGATTCTGATGTTCGTCCGGCGTGCCGCAGGTGGCTTGTATTCTACGGTCCGCCTCGATTGAGGCCAATGCGCGGCAAAAAAAGCGCGCCCGTATTTCAGCCCGCGTCTCACATGGCAGGAACGGCGGGCGAGGCGCCCACATTGCGATTCCTTACTGATTGCTACTGTGTAACCCTCGAGCTGTTTTCGTCCATTACACTGCACGTCGACGCCGTAAGTGATCGACCCATACGGTTAACTACACTGTCGATCGGTTCGTCAAACCTGCACGTGACCCGCGTGCGTCTTTCGCATCTGCGCGCGGCATTCGCGCCGCACCTTGTAGACACAACAATGACTTCCTCTGCGAAAGCGGACATTTCACTCGCCGCTGCGCATGATCTCTACGCCTTGCCGATTGCGCTGGCGCCATCGCGCGCGCGAGCGCAACTCGCGTCGCGCCGCCGCTTCCTGAAGAGCACGGCGGGTGCGCTGCTGCTCTCCGGCATGAGTAGCACGTTGCTGACGGCGTGCGGCGGCAACAACGCGGGCTCGGATCAGGCGCCGACGCCGCGTCTCGCGTCGCTGGAAAACTTTCGTGATGTGGGTGGGACGGCGGCCGGCTATCCGACCGTCGACGGCCGCGTCGTGCGGCGCAACGCGTTCTACAGATCGAATGCACTGACGCAAAACGCCGCCGATGCAGCCGTGCTCGATTCGCTCGGCATCGCGGCTGTCTACGATCTGCGTACGCCCGGCGAGATCGATCGCGCATCCGACGCGCTGCCCGCCAACGCGGCATACGTGAAGATCAACGTCACAGGACGCGAGGACGTCATCACACCCATGCAGGGTAGCGAGGCGAGCGCGGTGTCGTCGATGGAACGCGCACAGCGGCTCTACGTGACGGATGCCGTGCAGCGCGCGGCATTCGGCTCGTTGCTTTCGCAACTCGCCAGCACGGCGGGCCCACAGCTGATTCATTCGAGCGCGGGCAAGGATCGCGCGGGCTGGGCCGCGGCGCTCTTGCTGAGCATCGCCAACGTGCCGTTCGACATCATCATGCAGGACTATCTGCTGTCGAACACGTATATGGCGAATTCGATTTCGGCGCGCGTCGAGGCGCGCCGCCAGGAGAGCGGCGATCCGGCCGCGAATGCGGAAAAGCCGCTTGCGAGCGTGCAGACCAGCTATTTGCAGGCGTCCTTCGATCAGGTGCAATCCAGCTACGGCACGATGTCAGGCTATCTCACGCGCGGGCTCGGCCTCGCGCAATCGACGGTCGATACGTTGCGCGACCGCCTTCTTCTCTGATTTTTCCGTCGCGCAAAGAAAAAACGGCCCGTCCCAGGTGGCAGCGGGACGGACCGAACAGGGAGGCGCCGAGGACGCCGGATTGCACTATAGGTCCGCAGCGCGGTGAAATGGCGCAACCGTAAGGCAAGGTAAGCGCAAACCGCGCGTACGTAACGTGAGTAATGTTTCCAACGTGCGTTAGCCGCTATTCGCGGCTTGGAATCGCCTCAAGCTTCCGGCACGGCGACAGGCAGCGCGACGCGCACATGCAGTCCGCCATCCGGGTGATTCTCCACCGTGCACTTGCCGCCGCGATGATGCGCAAGGCGCACGACGATCGCGAGGCCCAGTCCGCAATGCCCTTCGCCGCCGCGCGCCGCATCGAGCCGCACGAACGGCTTCATCGCGGCGGCGATGCGGTCCTCAGGGATACCCGGCCCATGATCGCGGACGTCGATGAACCACTGCAGTTCGTCGCGCGACGTCGCGATTTCGACGGGCGGCGCGCCATGCTCGAACGCGTTGTCGACGAGATTGGTGACCAGCCGGTCGAGCAGCGTGCGCGGCAGCGTGAAACGCGAACCGGCCTGCAGATCAAGCCTGAAAAGCGGCGCTTCGGCGTTGTCGCTATCGTCGGCTTCATCAGCTTCATCAGCTTCATCGTCTTCACTGCCGTCCGTGGAAGAAAACTGCTCGCGCAGGAAACCGTCCACTTCCGTCATCGGTCCCGATTCCGCCGACTGTCCCGCGAACTCCAGAAACTGCTGCACGATGTTCGTCAGCGAATCGACGTCGCGGATCAGGCCCGCGCGCTCGTGCTCGTCGGCGAGCACGCTCGCGCGCAGCTTCAGACGCGTGAGCGGCGCTTTCAGATCGTGCGCGACGCCAGCGAGCATCACGGCCTGATCGTCGCCCGCTTCGTTCAGGCGCCGCATCATGTCGTTGAAAGAGCCGATCAGATCGCGCAGTTCGCGCGGTCCCTGTTCGGAGACGGGCTCGGGCCGGCTGCCTGCGCCGAACGCGCGCGCCGCATGCGCGACGCGCGTGAGCGGGCGCTGCATCTGCCAGACCGCGAGCAGCGACAGCAGCAGCGCGGCGAGCAGCATCGAAACGGATTCGATCACGAAGCGCGGGCGCGGTGGAACATCGACGGGAATCACGACCCACATCGACTTGCGCGGAAAGCGCACCCACAGACGCGGCATATGCGTGTCGTCGACGGCGATCTCGGTGCCGGCGGGCAGGCTCGCGCGCAAATGGCGCGTGAGCTCGACGAACGGCCTGCGCGTGGGCGGTTCGAGATGGACGGTGGCCGGCATGTTCCATGTCGGCACGAGATGCACGCGTAGCGCCGGCGCGACGTCGGCGCCGTTGACGGGCTCACCGTTCGCGGCCTGCAGCGCGAGCAGAATGCCGCGCGCGTAGCCATCCACCTCGTGATGCGGCGGCTGCATCACGACCAGCACGAACCAGCCAGCCTGAATCGCAAACAGCACCGCCGACGACAGCAACGCCATCCTGCCGAACAGCGTATTCAGCGGATTCCTGATGCGGGTCACGCGAGCATCACGCGGGATCGGCGGCGAAGGGCGCGCCATTGGGGTCCGCGTCGGGGACGAACACGTAGCCCTTGCCGCGTACCGTCTGCACGTAGCACGGATTCGACGGATCGTTTTCGATCACGCGGCGCAGACGCCAGATAGGCACATCGAGACTGCGGTCGCGGAACGGCAGGTCGTCGCGATGCACGAGATCGTGAATCAGCACGCGCGACAGCACCTTGTACGGATTGTTGACGAAGATCTTCAACAGCGCGAATTCGCTGTCGCGCAGCGTGACGCGCGTCTCGTCGCGTGACAGCGTGCGCGTTGCGAAGTCGAGTTCGAACGGACCGAAGCGATAACGCTTGCGCGCTTCCGGCGCGCTCGTCGTCGCCGGGCCGCGACGGCGCAGCACCGTCTGGATGCGCGCGAGCAGTTCGCGTGGATCGAATGGCTTCGTCAGATAGTCGTCGGCGCCCAGCGACAGCCCGATGATGCGATCGGCCACCGTGCCGCGCGCCGTCACGAAGATCACGGGAATGTCGTCGCCGGCGGCGCGCAACGCGGTGAGCGCGCGCAGGCCGTCGGTGTTCGGCATCATGATGTCGAGCACGACGACGGAAGGCCGCTCCCGTTCGAGACGGCGTTGCAGATGCGTGCCGTCATGCAGCACGGATGCATCGTAGCCATTCGATTGCAGGAAGCGGCAAAGCAGATCGCGCACGACGGGATCGTCGTCGACGATGAGGACCTGTGGATTCATACCGAAATTCTAGTCCGGCAAGGCTGGTCGGCGGTTGAAGCTTTCCTTACCAACACTTACTCAAACTCTCATGCAGCGTGCGCGCGGCGCGCGGCTTCTCGAGCCTTCCTTGCCGGGCGGGGCGGCGCGACCTGCCGCGCGCGTTGCAGTCCGCAATATTTCTGTCGCGCGCGCCTTCCGGATGTTGAGCGAAAACCTCTGCTTTTTGCGGGTTTGGAAAGATTTCGCGTGCATTCGCAAGCGGTCGTAAGTACCTCAGAAATACGTGCGTTGCTTGAGCCATCGTGACAACGAGGCAGACGGGATCATTCGCTACGCCACACGCCGCCGTGTGCGCCGGACTCAGCGATGCTTTCGCGAACGGGCGCACGGCGATCCCGAAGACTCTCGCACTTCACGAGGTTTGCCATGACTGTTCAGAACAACCACTTCACCACGCAACTGCAAAGCATCGCCCGACCCTCCGCTGCTGAAAAGCCGTCCGCGCGCAGCACGTCCACGACGGCCGCCTCGACGGCGACGGGCGACAAGGCGGGCGCCACGCAAACGTCCGCGTCGCCCGTCGGCATGGTCGGCAATCACGTCAACACGACGGCCTGACGTGCCGGAGTTCGCCGTGCCGAAATCATGCTTTTACACGCGCGTAAGACGCGCTGCTGCGCGTCTCGCGATGTGGTCGGCCGTGGGCGCGGCGGTGCTGCCGCTCGACGGTTGCGCAGTCGCGGCGCTGCCGTGCCGGCTGACCTCGGCGACGCTGAAGATTCTGCCCGTCGTCGGCCATGTGGCCGCGACGCCGTTCGACGCCTGTGCCGCAGCCATCGACTGAGCTGCTGCCATCAGTTACGCGAGGCGAGCCATGCAACTCACTTCGATCGGGCGCGTGCTGACCGCATGCGCTGTGGCCATGTCCTGTGCGCTGATGCCGTTCGCGGCGAGTGCGCAGAACATGTTGCCGCCGCAACAGGCGGCCGCGCTGCGCATGTCGGCGATCGGCGCGAAAAAGCGCACCGTCGACAAACCGTTCGCGTTTCGCGGCATTCCGCTCGGCATCACGCTCGACGAATTTCGCGCCGTCTCGCGGGTGCGCGCGACGCCGCTCGGCAGCGTACCTGTCTGCGAGACGGACAACGTCGCGGGTTCGCTCGGCATGCGGTTGAAGACGTCGCAGAGCCTGACGATCGCGTGCCAGTGGGCGCATCGCGCGGCGGACGGCTGGGAAGTATCGCGTGCCGTCGTGGACGGCACGCCTGCTGACGAGCATGTGCTGCGCTTCGTGCGCGTCGATGGGCAGAGTGGCTTCCGTCTGTACGAGATTTCGTTCGTGATCGACGAGATCACGGCCGACGATCTGCGCGACGCGTTCGAGGACCGCTACGGCGCGCCACGTACGGCGACACAGGTGAGTTCGCCGACGGCTGGCCAGCTGCCCGTCTACATCTGGGAAAACGACGTGAGTTCGATCACGTTGTGCCTGTTGCCCGCGACGCATAACGCGACGCTCATCTACCTGTTGAAGGACCCGGACGCGTATATGAAGTCGGTCGTGCGGCAATGGCAGGCGAGCAGTCCCGACGCGGGTTGACCGGAGATTTCGATTGGCTTCGTTGCTTAATCACACGCAGGGGCACGACACACCATGAACGCCATGCACATGCCACGCACCGCCGCCGTGCTGACGAGCGCCGCCGTCTTCTACGCGCTCGCCGGTTGCGGCGCCACGAAAGATTCGATCGTCGACACACCGATGCTGCCGCCGCTGTCGACCGCGCCGCTCAACGTGAACACGCAGGGCGCGATCTTTCAGGCGGGCACGGGGATTCTGCTGTACGAGACGCCGCGTGCGCAGCATATCGGCGACGTGCTGACGATCCGTCTGTCCGAGTCGTACACCGGCTCGAACAGCACGAATGCGCAGGCGAGCCGCGCGAGCGACATCACGGCCGAAGCCGCTGACAAATCGACGGGTACGGCGGCGCGTCTGGCGCGGCTGTTCAACATCGGCTCGGCGAGCACGACGTTCAAGGGACAGGGATCGATTGCCGACACGAGCGGCATGACGGGCACGCTCGCCGTCACGGTGATCGGCACGATGCCGACGGGCAACCTGGTGGTGTCGGGCGAGAAGCTGATTTCGATGGGCGGCAACCGTGACCGGCTGCGTCTGTCGGGCATCGTGAACCCGAAGGATATCGAGTCGGGGAACTACGTCGCGTCGAGCAAGGTGGCGAACGCGCGCATCGAGCAGGCGGGGCAAGGCATGCTTGCCGATTCGACGACGCTTGGCTGGCTGCAGCGCATGTTCATGAGCGTGTTGACGTTCTGATGCTTTGCGCGGGCGGCGCGCTCGCGCGTTCCTGCTTGCGTTGGCGCGCGGGCTGTTGGCGCTTGCCGATGTGCGCGTGAAGCGCGGCGCTGCAGAGCGTCAGAGATTTGCGACGGGCGCGTCGTAACGTTCCGCTGCGCCGATCTCGCCATCCGGCACGAACACATAGCCTTTGCCCCATACGGTCTGCACGTAGCGCGGCTCGGACGGATCGACTTCGATCAGTCGGCGCAGGCGCCAGATCGACACATCGAGGCTGCGATTGCGGTGCGTATCGGTGCCGCCGTGCAGTTTTTCGAGCAGTTGCGCGCGCGTGAGCACGGTCATCGCGTGCGAGACGAACACTTTTAGCATCGCGAATTCGCTGGAGCGCAGGGCGATGCGTTCGCCGTCGCGACGCAGTTCGCGCGCGGGGAAATTCACTTCGAAGCGACCGAAGCGATACGGCGCGCGATTTTCGGGCGCGCTCGGCGCTGCGCTTTCGCGCCGGCGCAGCACGCTGCGGATGCGTGCGACGAGTTCGCTCGGATCGAATGGTTTGCCGAGATAGTCGTCTGCGCCCAGTTCGAGACCGATCACGCGATCGATCACATCCGCGCGCGCGGTCAGCAGGATCACGGGGATGTTGTCGCCTGCGAGACGTAGCGCGCGCAACGCGCTGATGCCGTCCAGCTCGGGCATCATGATGTCGAGCACGACGAGCGCGGGACGTTCGTGCTGCAGCGCCTGTTGCAGCGCCATGCCGTTCTCTAGCACGGATACTGTGAAGCCACGGCCTTGCAGATAGTCGCGCACGATGTCGCGGACGACCGGGTCGTCGTCGACGACCATAATGGATGAGTTCATCCTGGCGATAGTAGTTGGGGTGCGCTTCGCGCGGAAGCTGGGGGTGCTTTCGAAATCTTTCATGCGTAAGAGGTTTTGGTTTTTTTGTCTGCGACGCTGGGTGGGGTTTTTGCTGTTGCGCGGGCATCCGGGTTTTGCTTTTTGTGTGCTGGCGGTGCCCGGTCGGTGTGTCTGCCTTTGCGGTGGCATCCGCGATTTGCTCTTGCGTTGGCATCCGCGATTTGTCTTCGTACTTCATGCGTTGCCCCTGTGCGGGGCGGCACCTACTTTTCTTTGCCGCCGCAAAGAAAAGTAGGCAAAAGAAAGCGGCTAACACCGCCAGTTCTTGTGTTTGCCTGAGGGCCCCTAACCGGTCCTACGCTGCACACGGCAGCATTTCTGTTCACGCGAGTTGCCAACGCTTCGAATGAGCGCCTCACCCGCTTCAAACACCCGTACATGGGCTCACGGCAGCGAACGGTATGTGCCGCCCAGGTGGCAAACTGTGTGTAGGTTGTCGCGTCGTATAGCTTGGCGCTCTTACAGGGTGGAACACCTGCGCTATCGGTCCGAAGTGAGGCGAGTGGAGTGCTACGGCCTACACACAGTTTGCCACCTGGGCGGCAGCGGAATATCTGGCACGGCACGCCGCAACGCGGGAGCGTGAAGCGGGTGAGGCGCACGGAGAACGCGTTGGCAACACACGCAAACAAGGATGTTGCCGTGTGAAGCGTGGGACCGGTTGGGGGCCCTCAGGCAAACACAAGAGCTGGCGGTGTTAGCCGCTTTCTTTTGCCTACTTTTCTTTGCGGCGGCAAAGAAAAGTAGGTGCCGCCCCGCACAGGGGCGACGCTTGAAGCACGAAGGCATAACGCGGATGCCAACGCAAGAGCAAACACACCGACCGGCGACGCATCAACGGGTAAGTCACCACGCGGATGCCAGCGCAAAGACAAGCATACCGACCGGCGCCGCCAGCACACAAAAAAGACAAACACACCGGACGCCAGCGCAGCAAAGCCAAAAACAACACCCAACCGGCAACGCCCCGCAGAGCATCACTTCCCGATGGCAGAAGTCTGAATAGTCTCAACCTGCAAATCAGCGATCTGATTCACAACCATCTTATCGATCAACCCATCCAGCTTCACCGAAGCACTCGAATACCGATCGACCCCAAGCCCACCCGTCTGATACCGCGCGGTAACAAGAATCCGCCCATGCTGAATCAGCGTGAGATCGATCATGGAAAGATACTGCATCGGTTCGTCGCTGAACGAGCGGCGCCCATAGTCGACAGACGCGTTATACACGAGCCGCGCCTCGCACCCAGCCGGCGACGTCCCCGGGTTATACACATCAGATCGAATCCCGCGCTTATCGAGCGCAAGCTGCAACGCAGGCACGAAGTCGCCCGCAGAAACCAGCTGGTTAACCTCGATGCAAACCGTGCTGATCTTCGCGCGCCGTCCGTTGATAAAGGTCGGCGACGAATAGTTCGAAGCGATCGCATAGCCCGCCTGAATCACGGACCCCGTCGCATCGGCGGCCGTAATCAGCGTCCACGCGCACCCGCCCAGCGACATCAAACAAAACGCCGCGAGCAAGAACCGCAAAACATGCGCGAATGAAGAGGCGATCACGGTGCGCTCGCGAGCGGGTTGATTGAGGTGACGTCAGGTCGTGTCAAGAACGCTCAGCGCGCAATGCGCAGACGCAGTTCATTCTGGCCTTGCACGCTCGCCGTGACGCTCACGCGGCGGTCGGCCGTCTTCACGATGAAGTGCTGGCGCGTCGGCGTGTTGATGTCGTGCACGACGTTCGGGAAGCACGCAGCGATATCCGCGCCGATTTCTTCGAGCGGATCGTTGACGAAGCCGTCGGCTTCCCAGTGCGCGCGCCAGCGGCAGTCGTACGAATGCGCGTTGGCACGGCAGTCATCGATCGGGTCGACGCCCGGCAGCGACGCAGCAGGCTCGTCGCGCAGCTTCTTGAAGTCGGCGGACGACACGATGTGCGACAGCGCGGGGCAGACGTCGGCGGGTTCGGCCTGCTTCACAGGCGCGGTCTGCGCGGCATTCGCTGCCGTCGCGAACAGCAGCACGGCCGTGGCCGTCAGCGCGGCGTCGCGGCCGGACTGCGCGATACGAAGAGACAAACGGGAAAGCGAGGGGAGGCGGCGGTCGAAAGACATGGCAGGTATTTCCAGTGACGTTGAGTTTGCGTCGCGGGCTGCGCCAGGGGAGCGTTTGGCCCACGATGCAATCGTCGCTGGAAAGGCCCGCGCGCAAAGCACGGAACAGCGCATGCGCTTCGGAAGTGCTTTCGAACTGTTCGAGAGTCTTTCAGGATGTTGCGCCGACTGGGAGCGCGTAAGGCTCGCGCGACGCCTAGCCGAGCGTCAACCCGCCGTCGACGTGAATCACCTGACCCGTGATGTGACGTGCAGAGTCGGAAAGCAGAAAGGCGATCAGCGCGGCAATGTCGTCGGGTTCGGCGACGTGCCCGAGCGGCGTCGCCTCCGCCGCGCGCGCCCACGCGAGCGCATTCTCCGCACTCGGCCCGCGATCCTTGCGCGTATAACCCGGCGCGACGCAATTCACCGTGACGCCGTGCGGCGCCAGTTCGGCGGCCGCCGTTTTTGCCAGCGATTCGAGCGCAGCTTTCGCGGCAGCCGTGCCCGCAAACGCCGAGTCCGCGCGATAGCGATGCGCGACGAACGAACTCACGGCCACGACGCGTCCTCGTTTCGATGTTTCGAGCGCAGGCGCCGCCCGTTTGACGAGCGCGCCGAACGCAGCGGGCATCGCCGCGAACGACTCCGCGAGCGCATCGAAATCGAGCGTGCCGATGGTCTGACGCTGCGCGTGTCCTGCGTTGGCGACGATCTGGTCGAGCGCGCCAAAACGCGCGAGCGTCTGATGGACGGCATGTTCGGACGCGCCACGTTCGGCGAGATCGGCGAGCACCGTCGCGCACGTCGCACCGTTCGCCGCGCAGGTTGCCGCGACCTGATCGAGCCGCACTCGCGAAGCCTCGTCCGCGCCGCGCGCATGCAGCATCAGCGCGACACGCGGCGCCGCGATGCGCCGGGCGAGCGCGGCACCGATGCCGGAGCCCGCGCCCGTCACCAGCACGACGCGCTCGAACGGCGCGTCGCTCATGCGGCCTCGCGCTCGACCGCGCGCTCGATGAACAGCGTGTGCTCGTGGAACGCTTCGAGCGTCTTGCGATGCGCGACGCTGACGATCGCCGCGTTCGGCAGACGCTCGATCAGCGCGTTGTAGATGATGCTTTCGTTCTCGGGATCGAGCGCGCTCGTCGCTTCGTCGAGGAACAGGAAGTCGGGCTGTTGCAGCAACGCGCGTGCTGCGGCAAGACGCTGCTGCTCGCCCGGCGACAGCGAGCGTTCCCAATGCGTCGATTCGCCCAGGCGGTCCGCGAGTTCCGGCAAGCGGCACACGGTGAGTACTTCGCGGCACGCTTCGTCCGAATAGGCGGAAGCCTCCGACGGATAGCAGAGCGCCGCCTTCAGCGTGCCGATGGGCAGATAGCTGCGCTGCGGGATGAACAGCAGCTTTGCATCCGTGGGCTTTTCGATCGTGCCTTCGCCGAACGGCCACAGGCCCGCGAGCGTGCGCATCAACGTGCTCTTACCCGCGCCCGAAGGCCCGCGCACCAGCCAGCGCGTTTTCGGGGCGATGGTGAACGAGCCGACGTTCGCCATCGGCTCACCGTTGGGACGCTGCAGACGAAGATTCGTCACTTCGATCGAATCGGCATCCGTGATGTGCACGTTGATGCCGCCGTGCGCGGTGCCTTCGACGACCGACTCATGCAGATGCTGCGAACGCATCACGCGATTGAATTCCCGCAGACGGTTGACGGTGGCGCGCCACTCGGCGAGCGAATCGTAATTGTTGATGAACCAGGAGAACGAATCGCTGACCGTGCCGAACGCGCCCGTCACCTGCTGGTACATGCCGAACGAAATGCTCTTCGAAAAGTACTTGGGCGCAGCCGCGATGTACGGAAAGACGATAGCCAGCTGCGAGTAACTGATGACGACGATGTTGAAGCGTCGCGTGAAGCGCATGATGAGGCGCCAGTTTTCGCGGATGTGTGAGAACACACCCTTGAGCTGCTGCTCTTCCGAACGCTCGCCCTGATACAGCGCGATCTGATCGGCGTTTTCGCGGATGCGGATCAGCGAGAAACGGAAGTCGGCTTCCACACGCTGTTGCTGGTAGTTGATCGACACCAGCGGATGGTTGACCTTGTGCGTGACCCACGAGCCGACTGCCGCGTAGACCAACGCCGCCCACACCATGTAACCCGGAATCGAAAACTCCGTGCCGAACATGTGGAACGCGAACGCGCCCGACAGGTTCCACAGGATCACGATGAACGAGAACAGTGTGACCGTGGTCGACAGCAGGCCGAGCGACAGATTCAGCGAGGCGCTGGCCAGCCCTTGCAGGTCGGCGGAAACCCGCTGGTCGGGGTTGTCGGCGAGACTGTCGCGCTCGATCCGGTAGTACGCGCGGTCGCCCAGCCATTCGTTCAGATAGCGGTTGGTGAGCCACTGCCGCCAGCGGAATTCGAGCATCTGCCGGAAGTAGGTCCGGTACGAGCCGAGCAGGATCAGCGCGAGCGCAATGACCGTGAACTGCAGCAGCGAATATTTGAAAACGGGATAGTTGTACTGCTGGATCGCGTCGAAGAACGTGCGCTGCCAGGTGTTGAACCAGACGTTGGCCGCGACCATCGTCATATTCATCGCGATGACGAGCGCGAGCAGACCCCGCGCTTTCCATCGATCCTCGGACACCCAGTAGGGCTTGATGAGGCCCCACGCGGTGATGTCCGCCGGATTTTTCGAGTTGTCGATCATAAGCATCCTTTCATACGGTCGGCCGGGCGGCGGCGAGATGCATTGCGCAGCGGCATGGTGCTGCTGTCGCATCCCGTCGAGTGGGTGGCCCGGCTGCGATTGTTCCGGCACCGACTTAATCTGAACTTAAGCGGACGTTTCACCGTGCCTCGGCGCGGCCTCGCAAACCCGACAAAGGCCTTGCAGTGGCGCGGCGTTCCGTCCGCATTGACGCGTGCCATTGTGCCAGAGCAACAGGGAACCTCGCCAAAATCAGCCGCGGCCGATTGAGGTCTGCCCGGGTTTGCGGCGCGCGCAGCTTTTATGGTCTAATGGTCCGGACGAAACAGGGGTGCTTCGTGCGCTGGCAGTCGCTGCAGCGAGGCTGAGAGAAACCCTTCGCACCCGATCCGGGTAATACCGGCGCGGGAAGTTTTCGGGAAGTATTTCCTGGAAGTTCTCCTTCCGCCGGGGCGGCGTTCCCGTTTTTTGTGAGCGCCCATACCCGGCTGGCCTTGCCCGCCGGTTTCGTCCTTGGGTACGTGCGCACTTTGCCGTACGGAAAGGATTAGATGACCGCTCATTCTTCACCTATTCGCTTTATTGCTGCGGGTTTCGCCCGTCGTTTTGTCGTGGGCGCGCGGTTTGGGACGCGCGAGGCTTGCTTCGGAGCCACACGATGAGGACTTCTGCTCAACCGGATTTCGCCGTGATCGGCGGCGGGCTGTGCGGGCGTCTCGTCGCCTGGCAACTCGCGGGCGAGGGGCATCGCGTTGCGCTTTATGAGCGCGGTGACGCGGCCGGCACGCAGGCGGCCGCGTGGGTCGCCGCCGCGATGCTCGCGCCGCTGGCCGAGGCCGCCAGCGCCGAACTGCTGATTACGCGGCTGGGCGCGGCGTCGCTGGAAACGTGGCCGACCTTGCTCGCGCAATTGCCCGAGCCGGTGTTTTTCCAGCGCAACGGCTCGCTGATCGTCTGGCATCACAGCGATCGCGCCGAGGCGCCGCTCTTCGAGCGTCGGCTGCGCGCCAACGCGCCCGCTGAACTGCTCGACGGCGGACTCGTCGCGCTAGCAGGCGCGCAGGTCGGCGCGGCCGAGCCCGCGCTCGCCGGCCGCTTCACGCAAGGCTGGCTGCTGCCGCACGAAGGCCAGCTCGATAACCGCCAGGTGCTGTCGGCGCTGGCTGCGGGGCTGGCACAACGCGGCGTCGAGACGCACTGGAATACGTCCGTCAGCGACAGCGCGTTGCCGCCCGCGAAGATCACGATCGATTGCCGCGGGCTGGGCGCGAAGCCCGTGATGCCGACGCTGCGCGGCATTCGCGGCGAGGTCGCGCGCGTGCACGCGCCCGGCATCGATCTGACACGTCCGGTGCGCCTGTTGCATCCGCGCTATCCACTCTATATCGCGCCGAAGCAGGACGATCTATACGTGATCGGCGCGACGGAAGTGGAGGGCGAGGATATGTCGCCCGTCAGCGTGCGCTCGGCGCTCGAATTACTGAGCGCGGCGTTTTCGGTGCACCCCGGTTTCGGCGAGGCGCGCATTCTCGAACTGAACTCGCAATGCCGGCCGACGCTGCCCGACCACCGTCCCGTGCTGCTGTGGGACGGCGCGAGCACGCTGCGCGTGAACGGGCTGTACCGGCACGGCTACATGATCGTGCCGGAAGTCGCGGGCGAAGCGGTGCGGCTCGCGTCGGCGCTGCTCGATGGCCGCGTCGCCGATTCCGACGGTTTCGCCGACTGGCAGCGCAACGCGCGCTGGAGCGAGCTGTTCCGGCTCGACCGCGAGCCCGCTGTCACTCTCAATGTTTGAACTCATAGACATGGACATCCAGATCAACCAGAAGCCGCTGTCGCTGCCCGAAGGCGCGACTGTCGCCGACGCGCTCAGCGCGTACGGCGCGCGGCCGCCGTTCGCCGTCGCGCTGAACGGCAATTTCGTCGCGCGTGGGCAGCATGCGGCGCGCGCGTTGCATGCGGGCGACAAGCTCGACGTCGTGCATCCCGTCGCGGGCGGCTGAGGCCGAAGTTATAGCTAAAGCCAGCCCACGCGACGCAAGCCACTGACAAGGAATCACACATGAACTCACACGCGAACGCACCCGCCGACGCGCTCACGCTTTACGGCGAAACTTTCCAGAGCCGCGTGCTGCTGGGCACGTCGCGCTATCCGTCGCTGCAGTCGCTGTCGGATTCGATCGCGGCGTCGAAGCCGGGCATGGTGACGGTCGCGCTGCGCCGGCAGATGAGCGAGGGCGGCGCGGAAGCTGGCTTCTTCGATCTGCTCAAGCGTCACGGCGTGCCGCTCCTGCCGAACACGGCCGGCTGCCAGACGGTGAGCGAGGCGGTCACGACGGCGCACATGGCGCGCGAAGTCTTCGACACCGACTGGATCAAGCTCGAACTGATCGGCGATGACTACACGCTGCAGCCTGACCCGGTCGGGCTGATCGAAGCGGCTGCGCAACTGGTGAAGGACGGCTTCAAGGTGCTGCCGTATTGCACGGAAGACCTCGTGATCGGCAGGCGTCTGCTCGACGCTGGCTGCGAAGCGCTGATGCCGTGGGGCGCGCCCATCGGCACGGGCAAGGGCGTCGTGAATCCGTACGGCTTGCGCGTGCTGCGCGAGCGTTTGCCCGATGTGCCGCTGATCGTCGACGCGGGCCTCGGCGTGCCGTCGCATGCGTGCCAGGTGATGGAGTGGGGCTTCGACGGCGTGCTGCTGAACACGGCCGTCTCGCAGGCCACGCACCCGGAGACGATGGCACGCGCCTTTGCAATGGGCGTCGAAGCCGGCCGCGAGGCTTATCTGGCCGGCCCGATGGCCGAACGTGAAACTGCCCATGCGAGCACGCCCGTCGTCGGCATGCCGTTCTGGCATCAGGATGGGAGCGCTGCTGCATGACGGAGACTCTGAAACTCGCGGGCCGCGACCTGTTCTGGCCACCCGCCGACGAACTCACGGAAGCGGCCGAACGCATCCGCGCGCGCCTCGGCGACTGGCCGCCGACGCACGTCAACTGGCGCATCTGCCTGACAGCGCCTGACGACGCGAATGGCGGCGATCTGATCGTCTTCACCGACCTGAAGCAAAGCAGCGAGCAGCATGTCGAGCAGATCGCGCGCTGGCAGACGCAGGGCGCGGGCGTGATCGAGGCGGCGGCGGGCAGCGCGGTGCTGCATCTGGGCGGCGTGCGTCATCAGCTGGAAGGCCATCTCGCGGAAGACTGGATTGCCGCGCTTGCCGCGTTTCTCGATTGCGGGTTCGATCCGCACGATGCGCTGGTGCTCGCGCTCGCGTGGCGCGACGGCGACGAGACGAAATCCGACGATGCGTGGCCGTGTGACATCTCGCGCTTCCCGCGCGTCGCCGGTTTGCCGGACGCGCCTGCGCAAGCTTTTGCCGCATGTCCGGATGCACTTGGCATCTATGCCGTGCTGCCGACGGCGGAATGGGTCAAGCGCGTAGCCGGCTTCGGCGTGAAGACGTTGCAGCTGCGTCGCAAGGCGGCGGAGCCGGACGAGCTGAAGCGGGAAATCGCGCGCTCGGTCGCCGCGGGCCGCGAGCATGACGCGTGCGTTTTCATCAACGATCACTGGCAGGCGGCCATCGACGCGGGCGCTTACGGCGTCCACCTCGGCCAGGAAGACGTGCATACGGCGGATCTGCACGCTTTGTCGAAGGCAGGCGTGCGCCTCGGCCTGTCGACGCACGGTTACTACGAAATGCTGACGGCGCTGCACTTCCGTCCGAGCTACATTGCGCTTGGCGCCGTGTTCCCGACCACGACGAAAGTGATGCCGACCGCGCCGCAAGGTCTGGCAAGGCTCGCGCGCTACGTGAAATTGCTGGAAGGCGTCGTGCCGCTCGTCGCAATCGGCGGGATTAGCGGCGATGTGCTGCCGCAAGTGCTCGCTACGGGTGTGAAAAGCGCGGCCGTCGTGCGCGCGATCACGGAAGCAAACGATCCCGCGTCAGCCGCTGTGGCGTTACAAAAGGCGTTTTTGCAACAAAAAGTTTAGAAAAGTTAAATCCTTAGCGTCGTCAAGGCAGGGTTTGCACGAAGGCCCTATAATTCGGCCTTCCGTGTAAAAGGACTGTCAGTTACGTGCCTTCCTCTTCCGAGACCCTCCTTGAACTGCGCGACGTCGACTTCGGCTACGGCGAGCGGCTCGTCCTGTCGAACCTGAATCTGCGCTTCAAACGCGGCCAGGTGGTCGCGGTCATGGGCGGCTCGGGGTGCGGCAAGACGACCGTGCTGCGGCTGATCGGCGGCCTCGTGCGCTCGCAGCGCGGCCAGGTGCTGTTCCACGGGCAGGACATCGGCACGCAGACGCGTGAAGACCTGTACGAGCTGCGTCGCAAGATGGGCATGCTGTTCCAGTTCGGCGCGCTTTTCACCGACATGTCGGTGTTCGAAAACGTCGCCTTCGCCCTGCGCGAGCACACCGATCTCCCCGAAGAACTGATCCGCGACCTCGTGTTGATGAAGCTCAACGCGGTCGGGTTGCGCGGCGCACGCGACCTCGCGCCGTCGGAGATTTCGGGCGGCATGGCCCGCCGCGTGGCGCTCGCCCGCGCCATCGCGCTCGATCCCGAACTGATGATGTACGACGAGCCGTTCGCCGGTCTCGACCCTATTTCGCTCGGCATCACGGCCAACCTGATTCGTGCGCTCAACACGGCGCTCGGCGCAACGTCGATCCTCGTCACGCACGACGTGCCTGAGTCGTTCGCGATCGCCGATTACGTCTACTTCCTCGCCAATGGCGGCGTCCTCGCCGAAGGCACGCCGGCGGAACTGCGCGCATCGACGGACCCGACGGTGCGCCAGTTCATCGACGGCACGCCCGACGGTCCGTTCAAATTTCACTATCCGAGCAGCACGCCGCTCGCGGCGGATTTTGGCATCGGCGGAGGCCGCGCATGATCAGCTTCATCGGCCGTTCCGTCATCTGCGGGCTCGGGCAGACGGGTTATGCGACGCGCATGTTCGTGCGTCTCGTGCTCGAATTCTTTCCGCTGCTGCGCCGTCCGCGTCTTGTCACGAAGCAGATCCACTTCGTCGGTAACTATTCGCTGGTGATCATCGCAGTGTCGGGGCTGTTCGTCGGCTTCGTGCTCGGGTTGCAGGGTTACTACACGCTCAACCGCTACGGCTCCGAACAGGCGCTCGGCCTGCTGGTCGCGCTGTCGCTGGTGCGCGAACTCGGGCCTGTGGTGACGGCGCTGCTGTTCGCCGGGCGCGCGGGCACGTCGCTCACGGCCGAAATCGGCCTGATGAAGGCGGGCGAGCAACTGACGGCGATGGAAATGATGGCCGTCGATCCTCTGAAAGTGGTCGTCGCGCCGCGCCTGTGGGCGGGCATCATCTCGATGCCGATTCTCGCGGCGATTTTCAGCGCGGTGGGCGTGCTCGGCGGCTACGTGGTGGGCGTGCTGATGATCGGCGTCGACGCCGGCGCGTTCTGGTCGCAGATGCAGGGCGGTGTCGATGCGTATCGCGACGTCGGCAACGGTGTGATCAAGAGCATCGTGTTCGGCTTCGCGGTGACGTTCATCGCGCTCTACCAGGGCTACGAAGCGAAGCCCACGCCGGAAGGCGTGTCGCGCGCGACGACCAAGACAGTCGTCTACGCGTCGCTGGCCGTGCTCGGTCTCGATTTCCTGCTGACCGCGCTGATGTTCAGCTAGGCGGTGGCGAGCCAACCTTCGCGCGGTGCGCCGCGCAGCGCTTGCGCCGCAGCGGCATAGATTCTCTTTGGGATGACGATGAAAAAAACTGCTCTCGATTTCTGGGTAGGTCTGTTCGTGGTGCTCGGCTTCATCGCGTTGCTGTTCCTCGCGCTGAAGGCGGGCAACATGAGCTCGCTGTCGTTTCAGGCGACGTACCCGGTCAAGCTGAAGTTCGACAATATCGGTGGCCTCAAGGTCCGCGCGCCCGTGAAGAGCGCGGGCGTGACGGTGGGCCGCGTCGAATCGATCGGCTTCGACAGCAATTCGTATCAGGCGCTCGTGACGCTCGATCTCGACAAGCAATATCAGTTTCCGAAAGACACGTCCGCGAAGATTCTGACGTCGGGCCTGTTGGGTGAGCAGTACATCGGTCTTGAGCCGGGTGGCGACAGCGAAATGCTGAAAGCCGGCGACACGATCACGATGACCCAATCGGCTATCGTCCTGGAGAATCTGATCGGGCAGTTCCTGTATAGCAAGGCAGCGGATTCGGGCGCTGCCAAACCCGGTGCATCTGCTGCGGCGCCTGCGCTGGCAGACCCGGCTCCTGCAGCTTCGGCTGCAGCCGCTTCGGGTGCATCCGGCCAATAAGGAGAATAACAATGAACACGACACGCTTACGTGTCGCGGGGATCACGCTGGCGGTGGCAGTGCTGGCGGGTTGCGCAACCGTTCAGAATCCGACGAAGGAAGATCCGATCGAGGGCTTCAACCGTACGGTCTTCACGTTCAACGACACGCTCGACAAGTACGCGTTGAAGCCGGTCGCGAAGGGCTACGTGTTTGTCACGCCGCAACCGGTGCGTGACAGCGTCACCAACTTCTTCTCGAACATCGGCGACGTGTACATCGCGGCGAACAACCTGCTGCAGCTGAAGATCGCCGATGGCGTATCGGACATCATGCGTATCGTGATCAACACGATCTTCGGTGTCGGCGGCCTGTTCGACGTCGCGACGCTCGCGAAGCTGCCGAAGCACGACAACGACCTCGGCCTGACGCTCGGTCACTATGGCGTGCCGCCTGGTCCGTATCTGGTGCTGCCGCTGTTCGGGCCGAGCACGGTGCGCGACGGCGTGGGCATGGTGGGCAACTACTTCATCAATCCGCTCACGTACGTGCAGCCGGACAGCGTGAGCTGGGCGCTCTACGGTCTGAACGTGGTCAACACGCGCGCGAACCTGCTGAACGCAAGCGACGTGCTCGAAGGCGCTGCGCTCGACAAATACTCGTTCGTGCGTAACGCGTATCTGCAGCGCCGCCGCTATCTGCTGACGGGCGGCAATGCGTCGGCGGGGCTGCCGGACTACGGCAGCGAAGCACCGCTGCCGAAATACGAGGACGTCGACGGCGGCGCGGCAACTGCGCCCGCACCCACGCCGGCTTCGGCGCCGGAGGCGGCTTCGGGTGCGTCTTCGAACGATGCAGCGGGTGCCGCTCAGCCGGCGTCGGGCACCGATGCGCCGCCGACCGTCCCCGGTGGCCAGATCGTGCCGCCGGCGCACTTCGGCTACCCGTCGCTGAAGCTGCGCTGAGGCATAACAAATGCGAGCGGCGTATCCGTCTGTCGTAACACTCGGATACGTTTCTCGCAGTTTGGGCGTGGATGGCGGCTGAACTCGCGTGATATCGTCGCCTCCAAACCAAGCTTATTTTTTTTGCAGGACTGGAAATGAAAAAATTCTTCTTCTTTATCCCGTTTATTGCAGCTCTCTTTGCATTCAGTGGCGCGGCGTCGGCGCAAGCCGTCGATAGCAGCAATCCTGACGTGTTGGTCAAGACCGTCACGCAGCAGGTGATCGACGCCGTGCGCGCCGACAAGACGATCCAGAGCGGTAACATCGGTGCCGTCACGAAGCTCGTGAACGAGAAGATTCTTCCGTACACGGACTTCCGCCGCACGACGCAACTCGCGATGGGCCGCAACTGGCGCACGGCGACGCCGGAGCAGCAGAACGCAGTCGTCGAGCAGTTCAAGACGCTGCTGATCCGTACGTATTCTGGCGCGCTGGCTCAGGTGAAGGACCAGGAAATCCAGTACAAGCCGTTCCGCGCGAGCCCGGAAGACACCGACGTGGTGGTCCGCTCGGTCGTGATGAACAACGGCTCGCCCGTCGAACTAGACTACCGTCTGTACAAGACGCCGCAAGGCTGGCGCGTGTATGACCTGAACGTGCTCGGCGCATGGCTGATCCAGGCGTACCAGCAGCAGTTCAACGAGCAGATCCAGAAGAGCGGTGTCGACGGTCTGATCCAGTTCCTGACGGCACGCAACCAGCAACTCGCAAACGGCAAACAGTCGTGAACAACTTTGTCAGCGCGCCGGTGAGCACGCCCGTCAACGCGTTCGAAACTGGCAGCACCCTGACCCACGCGAGCGCGAATGCCGCGCTCGCGGCGGGTCTCGCGCGCATCGGCAGCGGCGCGACGGCGGTCGACTGTGCGGCACTCACGCAATTCGATTCGTCGGCGCTGGCCGTGCTGCTCGCATGGCAACGCGCGGCGAGCGCGCGCGGCACGCCGCTCGTCGTCGTCAACCTCCCTGCGGGGCTGTCCAGTCTCGCGCAAGCCTACGGCGTCGATACCCTCATCACCGTACGACATTGACGCTCACGCGTCAGTGAGCTTCGCGCCGCGTTTCACCCTTTGCGCTGGCTCACGTTCTCCCAAGGCAAGTCGGGCGGTTCGACTTTTGCCCTATAATCAAACGTTTTTTGGCGCCTGGCCATTCCATCCCGCATCGCGGAAACGGCCGTAGAGGTTGCAGCAGCAGCGCAAGCGGTCTATTGCACCCGGCCCCAATTTCGTTCCCCCATGCATTCGCGCCCTTGCCGGGCGATCTATCAGGCGCTGTCCACTTTGACGGCGCACAGTCATGTCAGCGATTGAAATTCGTAACGTCAGGAAGCGCTACAAGGATCTGCAAGCGCTCAAAGGCGTCAGCTTCACCGTCGAACAAGGCGAATTCTTCGGGCTGCTCGGTCCGAACGGCGCCGGCAAGACGACGCTCATCAGCATCCTCGCCGGCCTCGCCCGCGCCGATGAAGGCAGCATCACGGTTCACGGCCACCACGTCGTCGACGACTTCCGTCTCGCGCGCCGCGCGCTCGGCGTCGTGCCGCAGGAACTCGTGTTCGATCCGTTCTTCACCGTGCGCGAGACGCTGCGCATCCAGTCGGGCTACTTCGGCCTGCGCAAGAACGACGACTGGATCGACGAAGTGATGGCCAATCTCGATCTCACCGAAAAAGCGGACGCGAACATGCGTGCGCTGTCGGGCGGGATGAAGCGTCGCGTGCTGGTCGCGCAGGCGCTCGTCCACCGGCCGCCCGTGATCGTGCTCGACGAGCCGACGGCGGGCGTCGACGTCGAATTGCGCCAGACGCTGTGGAAATTCATCTCGCGCCTGAATCGCGAAGGGCACACGATCGTGCTAACCACGCACTATCTGGAAGAAGCCGAATCGCTGTGCGACCGCATTGCGATGCTACGGCGCGGTGAAGTCGTCGCATTGGAGCGCACCAGCACGCTGCTCGAACGTTTCGCGGGCACGCAACTGTTCATCCGTTTCGCGCAAGGCGTGCTGCCCGCCGAATTGCGGGTGCTCGAAGTCGATCCTACCAATGTCAACGGACGTCAGCATCTGCTGCGTCTGTCGAGCTACGACGACGTGGAACGCATCCTCGCGCAATGCCGCACGGCCGGTTGCACGTTCGATGAAATCGAGGTCCGCAAGGCCGACCTCGAAGACGTGTTCATGCAGGTGATGAACGGGCCGGAAGTGGTCGAGGGGTTGGCATGAACGGTTTCCGTACTCTGTTCTACAAGGAATTGCTGCGCTTCTGGAAGGTCGCGTTCCAGACAGTGCTCGCACCGGTTATCACCGCATTGCTGTACCTGACGATCTTCGGCCACGCGCTGCGCGATCACGTGCAGGTCTATCCGGGCGTGCTGTACACGAGCTTCCTCGTACCGGGCCTCGTGATGATGAGCGTGCTGCAGAATGCGTTCGCGAACAGTTCGTCGTCGCTGATTCAGTCGAAGATCACGGGCAATCTCGTGTTCGTGCTGCTGCCGCCGCTGTCGCACTGGGAGATGTATGGCGCGTATGTGCTCGCGGCCGTCGTGCGCGGGTTGAGCGTCGGGCTGGGCGTGTTCATCGTCACGGTCTGGTTCATCCCGATGAGCTTCAGCGCGCCGCTTTATATCATCGCGTTCGCGGTGCTCGGTTCGGCGATTCTCGGCACGCTCGGTTTGATCGCGGGCATCTGGGCCGAGAAGTTCGACCAGCTCGCCGCGTTCCAGAATTTTCTGATCATGCCGCTCACGTTTCTGTCGGGCGTGTTCTACTCGACGCATACGCTGCCGCCCGTGTGGCGCGAAATCTCGCGGCTGAATCCATTTTTCTACATGATCGACGGCTTTCGTTATGGCTTCTTCGGTATGTCGGATATCAATCCGATGTGGAGCCTGGCGATCGTCAGCGGTTTCTTCGTCGTGCTGGCCGTGCTGGCGATGCGCATGCTCGCGTCCGGCTTCAAGCTGCGTCACTGACTGGACCATTAACAGGAGCACTCATGCTACCCACTCCCGAACAGGTCAAGAATTACATCGCGGCGGGCCTTCCTTGCGAGCATCTCGAAGTGGAAGGCGACGGCCAACATTTCTTCGCGACCATCGTGTCGCCGAATTTCGAAGGCAAGCGTCTGATTCAACGGCATCAACTCGTGTATGCGGCGCTCGGCGACCGGATGCGCGAAGAGATCCACGCGCTCAGCATGAAAACGCTGACGCCCACCGAATGGCAAAGCGCCTGACTCGCGTATAGACATTGCGCGGAAAAACCTGCTGTCTGTCGGAGGACGGCGCTCAATAACCTGGCTGCAAGAGCGGAAAAACAAGCTGCACAATAAGCTTTAGACGTAGCTGCAAATTAGCTGGAACATTAGTGCGACTTACACAAGAGAATCGCGACGCCGCAAACGGCGCCGCAGCAACCGCCCACAACAAGACGCCCGCAGGCGGACGGGCAGATCAGGAACAAACAGGCATGGACAAACTCGTGATTGAAGGCGGGCAGAAGCTCGCTGGTGAGATCGTTGTTTCGGGTGCGAAGAACGCGGCGCTGCCGATCCTTTGCGCAGGCTTGTTGAGCGCGGAGCCCGTTCATCTCGACAACGTGCCCGATCTGCAGGACGTGCGCACGACGCTCAAGCTGCTCGGCCAGATGGGCGTGCGCACGGAAAGCAGCGACGGCCGCGTGATGCTCGACGCGTCGAAGGTCGACAATCTGGTCGCGCCGTACGAACTCGTGAAGACGATGCGCGCGTCGATTCTGGTGCTCGGCCCGCTCGTCGCGCGCTTCGGCGAAGCGAAGGTGTCGCTGCCCGGCGGCTGCGCGATCGGCGCACGTCCCGTCGATCAGCACATCAAGGGCCTGCAGGCGATGGGCGCCGAGATCAACATCGAGCACGGCTTCATCGAAGCGCGCGCGAAGCGTCTGAAGGGCGCGCGCATCATCACCGACATGATCACCGTCACGGGCACGGAAAACCTGCTGATGGCGGCCGTGCTCGCGGAAGGCGAGACGGTCATCGAAAACGCCGCGCGCGAGCCGGAAGTCGGCGATCTGGCGAATCTGCTGGTCGCGATGGGCGCGAAGATCGACGGCATCGGTACTGACCGTCTCGTGATTCAAGGCGTCGACAAGCTGCACGGCGCCAAGCACACGGTCGTGCCGGATCGTATCGAAGCGGGCACGTTCCTGTGCGCGGTCGCGGCGGCGGGCGGCGACGTCACGTTGCGCCATGTGCGTCCGCAGATTCTCGAAGCCGTGACGGACAAGCTGCGCGAAGCAGGCGTGACGATCGAAGAAGGCGACGACTGGATGCGCGTGCGCATGAACCAGCGTCCGAAGGCCGTGTCGTTCCGCACGTCCGAATACCCGGCATTCCCGACCGACATGCAGGCGCAGTTCATGGCGCTCAACACGCTGGCTGAAGGCACGTCGCAAGTGGTCGAAACGATCTTCGAAAACCGCTTCATGCACGTGCAGGAACTGAACCGTCTCGGCGCGAACATCACGATCGACGGCAAGACGGCGCTCGTCAACGGCGTCGAGAAGCTGTCGGGCGCGAAGGTGATGGCAACCGACCTGCGCGCGTCGGCGAGTCTCGTGATCGCGGGCCTGTGCGCGGATGGCGAAACGCTGATCGACCGCATCTATCACCTGGATCGCGGCTACGACCGGATGGAATCGAAACTCACCGCAGTCGGCGCGAAGGTGCGCCGCATCAAGGGTAATCAGGCATGAGCGAATTGCCGCAAACGTCGACGTCGCCGGCGGTCGGTAAGCCGCTGACGCTCGCGTTGTCGAAAGGCCGCATCTTCGATGAAACGCTGCCGTTGCTCGCGGCAGCGGGCATCGAAGTGACGGAAGACCCGGAAACGTCGCGCAAGCTGATTCTGCCGACCACCGATCCGAACCTGCGCGTCATCATCGTGCGCGCCACCGACGTGCCGACGTACGTCGAGTACGGCGCTGCCGATTTCGGCGTCGCGGGCAAGGACGTGCTGATCGAGCACGGCGGCGGCGGTTTGTATCAGCCGATCGATCTGGATATCGCGCGCTGCCGGATGTCGGTGGCAGTCGCCGCCGGTTTCGACTACGCGAATGCGGTGCGCCAGGGCGCGCGTCTGCGCGTCGCCACGAAGTATGTGGAAGTGGCGCGCGAGCACTTCGCCGCCAAGGGCGTGCATGTCGATCTGATCAAGCTGTATGGATCGATGGAACTCGCGCCGCTGGTGGGCCTGGCCGACGCGATCGTCGACCTGGTCAGCTCGGGCGGCACGCTGCGCGCCAACAATCTTGTCGAGGTCGAAGAGATCATGCAGATCTCGTCGCGCCTCGTTGTGAACCAGGCGGCGCTGAAGCTGAAGCGCGCGGCGCTGGCGCCCATTCTCAACGCGTTCGAGCGCGCGTCGCAACGCACCGGCGCAACGGCCTGACGCAAAGGTCACAGCCGGGTCTGACTCGCGCGCCTTACCGAAACGGATACCAGCATGTCTATCAAGATTCGCAAACTCGATTCCAGCACTGAGAATTTCCAGAAGTCGCTGCATGCGGTGCTCGCGTTCGAAGCGAGCGAAGACGAAGCGATCGAACGCTCGGTCGCGCAGATTCTGGCCGACGTGAAGGCGCGTGGCGATGCCGCCGTGCTCGACTATACGAACCGTTTCGACCGTCTGAACGCGAAGGATGTCGGCGCGCTCGAACTGCCGATGTCGGAGCTGGAAGCGGCGCTCGAAGGCCTGGTGCCGAAGCGCCGCGCGGCGCTCGAAGCCGCGGCGGCGCGCGTGCGCGGCTATCACGAGAAGCAGAAGATCGAATGCGGCAGCCATAGCTGGCAGTACACGGAAGCCGACGGCACCGTACTTGGTCAGAAGGTGACGCCGCTCGACCGTGCGGGTATCTACGTGCCGGGCGGTAAGGCGGCATATCCGTCGTCGGTGCTGATGAACGCGATTCCGGCGCGCGTGGCCGGCGTGCGCGAAATCGTCATGGTCGTGCCGACGCCCGACGGCGTGAAGAACCCGCTCGTGCTCGCGGCGGCGCTGCTGGGCGGGGTCGATCGTGTGTTCACGATTGGCGGCGCGCAGGCGGTCGGCGCGCTCGCGTACGGCACGCAGACCATTCCCGCCGTCGACAAGATCTGCGGCCCCGGCAATGCGTATGTCGCGTCGGCGAAGCGCCGCGTGTTCGGCACGGTCGGCATCGACATGATCGCCGGTCCGTCGGAAATTCTTGTGCTATGCGACGGCACGACCGATCCGCGCTGGGTCGCGATGGACCTGTTCTCGCAGGCCGAGCACGACGAACTCGCGCAATCTATTTTGCTGTGCCCGGACGAAGGTTTCATCGCGCGCGTCGAAGACGCCATCAACGAACTATTGCCGACGATGCCGCGCCGCGACGTGATCCAGGCGTCGCTCGAAGGGCGCGGCGCGCTGATCAAGGTGCGCGACATGGAGCAGGCGTGCGCGATCGCCAACGACATCGCGCCGGAACACCTCGAAATTTCCGCGCTGGAGCCACAGCAGTGGGCGCAGCAGATTCGCCATGCGGGCGCGATCTTCCTCGGCCGCTACACAAGCGAAAGCCTCGGCGACTACTGCGCGGGGCCAAATCACGTGCTGCCTACGTCTCGTACCGCACGTTTCTCGTCGCCGCTCGGCGTCTATGATTTCTTCAAGCGCTCCAGCCTGATCGAAGTGAGCGCGGACGGTGCGCAGACGCTCGGTGAAATTGCCGCTGAGCTTGCGTATGGCGAAGGCCTGCAGGCGCATGCACGCAGCGCCGAGTATCGGATGAAGAACACAGGCTGACCTTTTGCGGCGAGCCGGCTTTTCACGCGGGCAACACACGCGCTGAATTTGAGACGGCTCCGTTTTCACGAAGACAGAGAACTCAACCCGGGGCGGCCGCGAGCCGCCCCTATTGCGCTGTCGCCTGCCAGAAGGCGGGCGCGCCCCACGCCATGACGACACCTCAAGACATCATCCGCCGCGACGTGCTCGCGATGACGAGCTACCCCGTTGCCGATGCGACGGGCCTCGTGAAGCTCGATGCAATGGAGAATCCGTTTCCGCTGCCGGAAGCGCTGGCCGCGCAACTCGGCGAGCATCTGGCGGCCGTCGCGCTGAACCGCTATCCGGCGCCGCGTCCGCAGGCGCTTATCGAGAAGCTCAAGCGCGTGATGAGCGTGCCGGCGAACTGCGAGGTGCTGCTCGGCAACGGCTCGGACGAACTGATCAGCATCATCTCCGTGGCGTGCGCGACGCCGGGCGCAAAGGTGCTGGCTCCCGTGCCGGGCTTCGTGATGTACGCGATGTCAGCAAAGCTCGCGGGCATGGAGTTCGTCGGCGTGCCGCTGAACGCCGACTTCACGCTCGACGTGGAGGCGATGCTCGCCGCCATCGCTGAACACCGGCCTGCCGTGATCTACCTCGCGTATCCGAACAACCCGACGGGCACGCTGTTCGATACGGCCGACATGGAGCGCATCGTCGCCGCGGCGAGCGGAAGCCTCGTCGTGATCGACGAAGCGTATCAACCGTTCGCGCAAGAAAGCTGGATGCCGCGTGCGGGAGACTTCGACAATGTCGTCGTGATGCGTACTGTGTCGAAGCTGGGACTCGCGGGCATTCGCCTCGGCTACATGGCGGGCCGCACGGAATGGATCAACGAATTCGACAAGGTGCGTCCGCCGTACAACGTCAACGTACTGACGCAGGCGACGGCCGATTTCCTGCTCGATCATATCGACGTGCTCGACGCGCAGGCCGCGCAACTGCGCGACGAACGCACGAAGCTGGCTCAATTGGTCGCCGCGCTGCCGGGTGCCGAAGTGTTCCCGAGCGCGGGCAATTTCCTGCTGGTGCGCGTGCCCGATGCATCGGCGACGTTCGAAACCCTTCTTACTTCGCGGGTTTTGATCAAAAACGTGAGTAAAATGCATCCATTGCTCGCGAATTGCGTGCGTTTGACGGTCGGTTCGCCGGAAGAAAACGCTCAAATGCTCGCCGCGCTGAAACTCGTGCTGAACTGAAGTCAGCACGTTCACAACCCCACTTTTTTCAAAGTCAGATTCGAGGAATTGCCATGCGCCTTGCGGAAGTCGTTCGCAACACCAGCGAAACGCAGATCCGTGTGAAGATCAACCTGGACGGCACCGGTCAGCAGAAGCTGGCCACGGGCGTGCCGTTCCTCGATCACATGCTCGACCAGATTGCCCGCCACGGGCTGATCGATCTGGACATCGAGTCGCATGGCGATACGCATATCGACGACCACCATACCGTCGAAGACGTCGGCATCACGCTGGGCCAGGCTGTTGCGAAGGCCGTCGGCGACAAGAAGGGCATTCGCCGCTACGGTCATTCGTACGTGCCGCTCGATGAAGCGCTGTCGCGCGTGGTGATCGATTTTTCCGGCCGGCCGGGCCTCGAATTCCACGTACCGTTCACGCGTGCGCGTATCGGCACGTTCGACGTCGATCTCTCCATCGAATTTTTCCGCGGCTTCGTCAATCATGCCGGCGTTACGCTGCATATCGACAACCTGCGCGGCCTGAACGCGCATCATCAGATGGAAACGGTGTTCAAGGCGTTCGGCCGCGCGTTGCGCATGGCCGTCGAACTGGACGAGCGCGCGGCGGGGCAGATTCCGTCGACCAAGGGCAGCCTCTGAGCGAGCAATAGCCACCCAAGCCACCCAAAGGACCGGTTGCGCGGCGCGCGGCCGGCTGGAGATGGACACCATCAAGTCGTTTATTTCGCTGCTGGCGTTGATCAACCCGGTCGGCGCGATACCGTTCTTTCTGAGCCTGACGTCGCAGCTGTCGCCCGCTGAACAGCGCCGCACGATCCGTGTCACGTCGATTTCGGTGTTCTGCGTGATTACGGTGAGCACGTTGCTCGGGCAGCAGATCATCCGCTTCTTCGGCATTTCGATCGGCGCGCTCGAAGTGGGCGGCGGCATCATCATGCTGCTGATGTCGATCAGCATGCTGAACGCGCAGGTCGGCAATGCGCGCTCGACGCCGGAAGAGCGTCACGAGGCGGAGATGAAGGACAACATCGCCGTCGTGCCGCTGGCGATTCCGCTGCTGACGGGGCCGGGCTCTATCAGTACTGTCCTAGTCTATTCGGCCAGCTATCCTCATTGGTACGAGCGGATTACTCTGATTGGCATCGGCGCTGTGATTGCGGCGCTCTGTTTCGGATCGCTGAGTCTTGCTGAACCGATTGCCCGCTGGGTCGGTCGGACGGGAATCAACATCGGCACGCGGTTGATGGGTTTGATGTTGTCGGCGCTGGCGGTGGAGTTCATCGTCAACGGATTGAAGGCGTTGCTGCCTAACTTGAAATGAAAACTTCGATTGCGATTGTGGATTACGGAATGGGCAACCTGCGCTCGGTCGCCCAGGCGTTGAAGAAAGCCGCGCCGGAAGCGGACGTGGCGATCGTCGACAAGCCCGAAGCGATCCGCGCGGCGGACCGCGTGGTGCTGCCGGGCCAGGGCGCGATGCCCGACTGCATGCGCTCGCTCGGTGAATCCGGCTTGCAGGAAGCCGTCGTCGAAGCGTCGCGCAGCAAGCCGCTGATGGGCGTGTGCGTCGGCGAGCAGATGCTGTTCGACTGGAGCGCGGAAGGCGATACGAAGGGCCTGGGCCTGTTGCCTGGGAAGGTGGTGCGCTTCGATCTGGAAGGCCAGCTGCAGGACGACGGCTCGCGCTTCAAGGTGCCGCAGATGGGCTGGAACCGTGTCCGTCAGACGCAGCCGCACCCGTTGTGGGACGGCGTCGCCGACAACGCGTTCTTCTACTTTGTGCACAGCTATTACGTCGTGCCGGAAATCGCCGCGCATACG
This sequence comes from Paraburkholderia sp. SIMBA_054, assembly GCF_046534875.1. NCBI lineage: Bacteria > Pseudomonadati > Pseudomonadota > Betaproteobacteria > Burkholderiales > Burkholderiaceae > Paraburkholderia > Paraburkholderia sp. SIMBA_054. Next base: position 100,560 of record NZ_JAWRXV010000027.1, read on the forward strand.
TCGGGCGAAACCGTGTACGGCGTGCCCTTTACCTCGGCAGTGGCGCGGGATAACATTTTTGCGACCCAATTCCACCCGGAAAAGAGCGCCGACGCGGGCTTGCGCGTGTATCGCAACTTCGTGGACTGGAATCCCTGATCCCTGCCGTCAGCATCTTTAACCGTCCATGTTCTCCGTCCGCTCTCGCTGCCTCGCTCCGATGCACACGCATCGGACGACCGTTGGCAAGGTCGCCGAAAGACATGTACTAAACTAGCGGAACGGCCTGGCGCGGGCGGCAGCCTGATTTCCCGCCAGCCGATCTTCAACTTTTCTCCCTGACAACACCCGATTGCTATGCTGCTGATCCCCGCCATCGACCTGAAAGACGGTCAGTGTGTACGCCTCAAACAGGGCGATATGGACCAGGCGACGATTTTCCACGAGGAACCGGCGGTGATGGCCCGACATTGGGTCGACCGCGGCGCGCGGCGCCTGCACCTCGTCGACCTGAACGGCGCATTCGCCGGCAAGCCGAAGAACGAAGACGCGATTCGCGCGATCATCGAAGAAGTCGGCGGCGAGATTCCCGTGCAACTGGGCGGCGGCATCCGCGACCTGAACACGATCGAACGCTATCTGGACGACGGCCTCGAGTACGTGATCATCGGCACGGCGGCCGTGAAGAACCCTGGCTTCCTGCTCGAAGCGTGCACGGCGTTCGGCGGGCATATCATCGTCGGCCTCGATGCGAAAGACGGCAAGGTCGCCACCGACGGCTGGAGCAAGCTGACGGGCCACGAAGTGGTGGACCTCGCGCGCAAGTTCGAGGACTACGGCTGCGAGTCGATCATCTACACGGACATCGGCCGCGACGGCATGCTTCAGGGCATCAATATCGAAGCGACGGTGCGCCTCGCGCGCGCGGTGAAGATTCCCGTGATCGCGAGCGGCGGCCTGTCGAACATGGGCGATATCGACGCGCTGTGCGAAGTGGAAGCCGAAGGCATCGAAGGCGTGATCTGCGGCCGCGCGATCTATTCGGGCGACCTGGACTTTGCCGCGGCGCAGACGCACGCGGACCGCTTGCGCGAATCGGACGACGCCTGAGCGCCGGGTCGTCTGCGCATCGTGCGCGCCTGAGGCATCGTTCACAGGCACGCAGAGCGTCCGGCATGCCGGCCTTGCGCCGTTCCCCGCGCTTTGAAGCACGGCGAGCGGCATCACCAGCGGTACTGGCAAGAACAGAGCAAGATCATGGCTTTAGCTAAACGCATCATTCCCTGTCTGGACGTCACGGCTGGCCGCGTGGTCAAGGGCGTCAACTTCGTCGAGTTGCGCGACGCGGGAGACCCCGTCGAAATCGCGCGCCGCTACGACGAGCAGGGCGCGGACGAACTCACGTTCCTCGATATCACCGCCACGTCAGACCAGCGCGACCTGATTCTACCGATCATCGAAGCGGTGGCTTCGCAGGTGTTCATTCCGCTGACCGTCGGCGGCGGCGTGCGCGCCGTCGAAGACGTGCGGCGTCTGCTGAACGCGGGCGCGGACAAGGTCAGCATGAATTCGTCGGCGGTGGCGAATCCGCAGCTCGTACGCGATTCGACCGATAAATACGGCTCGCAGTGCATCGTCGTCGCGATCGACGCGAAGCGCGTGTCGGCCGATGGCGAAACGCCGCGCTGGGAAGTCTTCACGCATGGCGGCCGCAAGAATACGGGCCTCGATGCCGTCCAATGGGCGCGCAAGATGGCCGAACTGGGCGCGGGCGAGATCCTGCTGACCAGCATGGACCGCGACGGCACGAAAAGCGGCTTCGACATTGCGCTGACGCGCGCCGTGTCGGACGCGGTGTCCATTCCCGTGATCGCGTCGGGCGGCGTCGGTTCGTTGCAGCATCTGGCCGACGGCATCAAGGATGGCCGCGCGGACGCCGTGCTGGCCGCGAGCATCTTCCACTATGGCGAGCACACGGTCGGCGAGTGCAAGCGCTTCATGGCCGATCAGGGCATTTCGGTGAGGTTGTAACGTGAATCCGTCTGAAGTCGGCTGGCTCGACAAGGTGAAGTGGGACGCGAACGGCCTCGTGCCCGTGATCGCGCAGGAAGCATCGACCAACGACGTGCTGATGTTCGCGTGGATGAACCGCGAAGCGCTGTCGAAGACGATCGAAACGGGCCGCGCCGTCTATTTTTCCCGCTCGCGCCAGCGCCTGTGGTTCAAGGGCGAAGAATCGGGCCACGTGCAGCGTGTGCATGAGGTGCGGCTCGATTGCGACGAAGACGTCGTGCTGCTGAAGGTCGAGCAGGTGTCGGGCATCGCCTGCCACACGGGCCGGCATTCGTGCTTTTTCCAGAAATTCGAAGGCTCGGTCGATGCCGGTAACTGGGTTGCCGTCGATCCCGTGCTGAAAGACCCCGAACACATCTACAAATGACGCAAAACACGCAATCGACGAACGATACGCTTCGGCGTCTCGCTGCCGTCATCGACAGCCGCAAGGGCGGCGATCCCGACGCTTCGTATGTGTCGCGCCTGTTCCACAAGGGCGACGACGCGGTGCTGAAGAAGATCGGTGAGGAAGCCACGGAAGTCGTGCTGGCCGCGAAGGACGTGCGCCTCGGCGCGGAGCGCAAGGCGCTCGTCGGTGAAGTAGCCGATCTATGGTTTCATTGCCTCGTGATGCTGTCGCACTTCGACCTGAATCCCGCCGACGTGCTCGCCGAACTCGAGCGTCGCGAAGGCTTGTCGGGCATCGAGGAAAAGGCATTGCGCAAGAGCCGCGATCGCGAGCAGAACGGCGACTGAGCCCGAGCAGGACATAGCCGCGCGCGCAAGCATGCGCGCGGCGAAACAAAGCGACGAGACACGTAGCACCGGCACAGCAACAGTATCCATTCGCACCCTCCAGGAGGACGCAAGCATGGAACAGTCGCACGGCGGTTATCCGCCACCGTCGTATCAGAGCGCAGTCGAAATCGACCGGCAGCGCAGCCTGCGCACGCTGACGCACATCATCTACGCGCTCTACGCCGTGTACTGGCTGACGGGCGGCATCTCGGTGCTGATCGCGATCATCATCAACTACATCAAGCGGCCAGAGACTATCGGCACGCCATACGAAGCGCATTTCGAGTGGCAGATCCGCACGTTCTGGATGGGGCTGATCGGGCATCTGATCGGCGTTGCGCTGTTCATCGTGCTGATCGGCGTGCCTATCCTGTGGGCTGTTGCGATTTGGACGTTGTACCGTATCATCAAAGGCTGGCTGTATCTGTACGACAACAAGCCGCTGACGAATCCGCGCGGCTGGTTCTGAGCAGCGCATCTGGCGCGCGCCGCGTTCGCCGTCCACCAAGACCATGAGCCACGATCCGAACTGCCTTTTCTGCAAGATCGCCGCAGGCGAAATCCCGTCGACGAAAGTCCACGAAGACGACGAGTTCGTCGCGTTCCGCGACATCCGTCCGGCGGCCGAAACGCATGTGCTCGTGATACCTCGCAAGCACATCGAGACGCTGTCGAACTGTACCGAGAGCGATTCGGCCCTGCTTGGTAAAATGTTGATATTGGTTGCACGTCTCGCCGACCAGCTGGGCGTTGCGTACAAGGGTGGGCAGACGGGTTTCCGCACGGTCATCAATACGGGACCTGGCGGTGGGCAGGAGGTTTATCACCTGCACGCGCATCTGCTGGCGGGACCGCGCCCGTGGTTGAGGATGGGCTGACGGCGGGTCAAACGCGCAGCGAAACAGGCGCGTTGGCGCACGTTCGGTACGGAGCCGATCGGCAAAGATTCGCCGCATCCGCTTTTTGACTACGCACAATGGCGGGCCCGGCATCGCGACGTCGTGACTTTATGTAGGGATGTAACGACAGCGACTCGCAGACATGTTCATAATGGGACCGAGGGCGCTGACGCAATAAAGCGGCGTCGGCGGTAGTTTTGCAGACGGGGTGCGTTCGTGAAGCGTGCTTCGATTCAGGCCGCAAGGCGCATAGTTGCCGTCGCCAGGCACGACGGTGGGGGTTAAGGAGATTCTTATGGGTTCGTTGAGTATTTGGCATTGGCTGATCGTTCTGCTGATCGTCGCACTGGTGTTCGGCACGAAGAAGCTGCGCAATATCGGCACTGATCTGGGCGGCGCGGTGAAGGGCTTCAAGGAAGGCATGAAGGACGGCGAAACGCCTGAAGGGCAGCAGCGCGACCAGCTCTCGCGCACGAACACCGTTGATGTCGACGCGAAGGAAAAGGCGCCGCATTCCGGCGATTCCCGCTAATCCGGCGCCAGCCGAAGCTTGCGCTGACACGCGCGCACTGACGGGAAGCCCTATCCATGCTGGACCTCGGTTTAACCAAGATGGCGTTGATCGGCGTGGTCGCGCTGGTCGTGCTCGGCCCTGAGCGCCTGCCGCGCGTGGCTCGCACGGCGGGCGCGCTGTTCGGCCGCGCGCAGCGCTATGTCAACGACGTGAAGGCCGAAGTCACGCGTGAGATCGAGCTCGACGAATTGCGTCGCATGAAGACCGAGTTCGAATCCGCGGCGCATAACGTCGAAAGCACGATTCACGACAACGTGCGCAAGCACGAAACGGAACTGAACGAAGCGTGGACGCAGGGCACGTCGGTGTCGCCGAGCATTGCGGGCGGCGAGACGGACAGCCTGATGACCGCGACCGACGGTTCCGCCGCGACAACGGACGGCACGTCCTGGCGCAGCACCGACGCTGCCGCGTCCAAACGCAAGAACTGGCGCGTGAAGCAGACGGCCACGCCGAACTGGTACAAGCGCGCGACGTTGCGGCGCACGCGCGTACAGTCGGGCGCCGCGCGCGTCGCACGGCATACGCCTGTCAGCATGCGTCGGCCGACACGTTTTTTCTGATCGTCCGATGTCCCGCGCATCAATCTCCTACCGAGGGCCGGCGTGAGCGACCCCCAAAATCAGAACGAAGGCACTGAAGAGACCTTCATCTCGCATCTCGTCGAACTGCGCGACCGCATCATCCGCGCGGGCATTTCGGTGATTGTCGTGTTCGTCGGGCTCGTCTACTGGGCGCCCGACATCTTCCGGCTGCTCGCGCGTCCGCTGATGAACAATCTGCCGAAGGACGGCAAGATGATCGTCACCGACGTCACCGGCTCGTTCTTCGTGCCGATGAAAGTGACGATGCTCGTCGCCTTCGTGATCGCCCTGCCGATCGTGCTGTACCAGATCTGGGCGTTCGTTGCGCCCGGGCTCTATCAGCACGAGAAGAAGCTGGTCGGTCCGCTCGTCGGAAGCAGCTATACGCTGTTTCTGTGCGGCATGGCGTTCGCGTATTTCGTCGTGTTTCCGACTATTTTCCGCGTGATGGCGCATTACAACGCGCCGCTCGGCGCGGAGATGACCACGGATATCGACAATTACCTGAGTTTCGTGCTGACGATGTTCCTCGCCTTTGGCGTGACGTTCGAAGTACCGATCGTCGTCGTGTTGCTCGTACGCATGAACATACTGACGATCAAGAAGCTCAAGGAGATCCGGCCGTACGTGATTGTCGGCGCGTTCGTCATTTCGGCCGTCGTGACACCGCCGGACGTGTTCTCGCAGCTGATTCTCGCGATCCCGCTGATCGTGCTGTACGAAGCGGGGATCATCGCGGCGCGGCTCTTCGTCAGCAAGCCGGTCGCCAGGGCTGAAAACGAGGGCGGGGCGGCAAGCTGAACGAACGCCGAGACGCGTCAAGAAAGCAAAAAAGGGCAGTGCTCCGTTGGAGACTGCCCTTTTTGTTTGACTTCGCTAACCGACCGGCCGACTGACCGATCGCTCAACCGCCATCGTCGTCATCGCCTTCGTCTGAAGGCTGTTTCGGCGGCGGCGGGCGCTTGCCGATCATCACGTTCAGATCCATTTCCTTGTTCTTGCGCACCAGATGCACCTTCGCGTCGGTGCCGGGCTTGATCTGCGCGATCACGTTCAGAAGGCGCGTGGTATCGGTGATGTCCTGGCCGTTGACCGACACCAGAATGTCGCCGGGCTTGATCCCCGCCTTGTCGGCGGGGCCGCCCTTGAGCACGCCCGCGACGATCGCGCCTGACTTCTGATCCAGCCCGAACGATTCCGCGATCTCCGGCGTCACGTCCTGCGGCTCGACGCCGATCCAGCCGCGCGTCACGGTGCCCGTCGTGATGATGCTCTCGAGCACGCTGCGCGCCGTCGAAACAGGAATCGCGAAACCGATACCGAGCGATCCGCCCGAGCGCGAGTAGATCGCTGTGTTGATGCCAAGCAGGTTACCGTTCACGTCGACGAGCGCGCCGCCCGAGTTGCCGGGATTAATCGGCGCGTCGGTCTGGATGAAGTTTTCGAACGTGTTGATGCCGAGGTGATTGCGGCCAAGCGCGCTGACGATACCCATCGTCACCGTCTGCCCGACGCCGAACGGATTGCCGATCGCGAGCACCACATCGCCGACGCGCGTCTGGTCCATGCGGCCGAGCGTGATGGTCGGCAGATTCGTCATGTTGACCTTCAGCACGGCGAGATCGGTCTCGGGATCGACGCCGATCACCTTCGCGTTCGTGGTGCGTCCGTCGGCGAGCGCGATTTCGATCTGATCGGCGCCGTCCACGACGTGCTGGTTCGTTAGAATGTAACCTTCCGAACTCACGATAACGCCCGAGCCGAGATTGGCCGCGGGTTGCTCTTGCTGCTTTTTGTTCTTGTCGCCGAAGAAGTAGCGGAACAGCGGATCTTTCGCGCGCGGGTCGGGCGGAAGCGAGCCGTCCTTGCTGGAAAACACGTTGACGACGGCGGGCATCGCCTTTTGCGCCGCGTCCGCGTAGGAATTCTGGGCATTGCTGCCGCTACCGATTCCGGGTGCCACCTCTCGGAGCGCGACGATCGGCTCGGCCAGTTGCTTGCCGAACTGCCCTTGACGCTGCAGCCACTGCGGTTTGAGGGTCGCAATGATGAACATCAGCGCCAGCAGCACGGTCACCGCCTGGGCGAAGAACAGCCAAAAGCGTCTGAGCATCTGAAAATTAGAGGGTGATATGGATCGGATCGAACTCGAATTGTACTTGAACAATCTCCTTGAAACTTCGCGGTTCAAGGACTATTGCCCCAATGGTCTGCAGGTCGAAGGGCGGCGCAAGGTCGAGAAAATCGCGACGGGCGTGACGGCGTCGCTGGCCTTTCTGGAAGCCGCGCTGGAGTGGGGCGCGGACGCCGTGCTGGTCCATCACGGCTACTTCTGGCGCAACGAGGCGCCGCAGATCACCGGCCGCAAATATCAGCGGCTCAAGGCGCTGCTCGCAAATGACCTGAATCTGTTCGCTTTTCATCTGCCACTCGACGATCATCCTGTGTACGGCAACAACGCGCAGCTCGGCGCGAAGTTCGGTCTGATCGCTGACGGCCGTTTCGGCGAAAACGACATTGGCTGGATGAGCACGCTGCCGATGCCGATCACGCTCGCGCACTTCACCGCGGAGGTTGAGCAGACCCTCGGCCGCACGCCGCTCGTGTTCGGCGACCCCGACAAGAATTTGCGCCGCGTCGCGTGGTGCACGGGCGCGGCGCAGGGCTATTTCGACGCAGCGATCGACGCCGGGGCGGACGTCTATCTGACGGGGGAAATCTCGGAGCCGATCGTGCACACGGCGGCGGAAAGCGGTGTAGCGTTCATCTCGGCCGGTCATCACGCAACCGAGCGTTACGGCGTGCAGGCGCTGGGCGCGCATCTGTCCGAGCAGTTCGAGCTGGAGCACCTTTTTATCGATATTCATAATCCAGTTTGAATGCCGGCCGGATTAGGCGAAGAAAAGGATTGAAAAACGGAGGAAATGCTTAATAAAAGCCGTAAAAATGTTTGCGATCCGTGCGGGGAAACCCTGATTTATCAATGACTTCGCACGGTTTTTGGCAATCGGCCCTTGTAAATGCCGACTCCATTCGAGCAAACTAGCGGCGGTAGACCCGACGTGAAGGAAAAATCCAACTCAGAAGTGGGGCGTGTGATGCGAGACAAGGAAGATGAACGCGTCGATGGCGGCCGCCGTAGCTGGCTGATTGCGACGACCGTAGCAGGTGGCATCGGAGGAGTCGCCACTGTCGTACCCTTTGTTAGTTCATTTGCACCATCCGAAAAAGCCAAAGCGGCGGGAGCCCCCGTCGAAGTCGATATCTCCAACCTCAAGCCAGGCGACATGATGACGGTCGCATGGCGTGGCAAGCCTGTCTGGATCATCAATCGCACTGACAAGCAGTTGGCCGACGTCCAGAAGGCCGACAAGGAAGTCGCCGATCCCGAAAGCAAGAACCCGTTTTCGATGCCCGAGCCGGACTACACCAAGAACGAGTTCCGCTCGCGCGCCGACCACAAGAATCTTTTCGTTGCCGTCGCGGTGTGCACCCATCTGGGCTGCACGCCGACTCCACGCTTCCAGGAAGGCGCGCAGCCCAATCTTCCCGATGACTGGCCGGGTGGCTTTCTCTGTCCCTGCCACGGCTCGACCTATGACATGGCCGGCCGTGTCTTCAAGAACAAACCTGCGCCGCAAAACCTCGACATCCCGCCTTACATGATCACCGGCAACACGCTCGTGATCGGCAAGGACGAGAAAGGAGAAGCGTAATGGCGACGACCGAAAAAGAGGTAGAAACAACGGGACTCACGGGCTGGATCGATCGCCGCTTTCCGATGACGGCGACCTGGAAAGCTCACGTCTCCGAGTACTACGCGCCGAAGAACTTCAACTTCTGGTACTTCTTCGGCTCGCTGGCGCTGCTGGTACTGGTCAACCAGATCGTCACCGGCATCTTCCTGACGATGGACTACAAGCCCGATTCGATGCTCGCGTTCGCATCGGTCGAGTACATCATGCGCGAGGTGCCGTGGGGCTGGCTGATCCGCTACATGCACTCCACGGGCGCGTCGATGTTCTTCGTCGTCGTGTATCTGCATATGTTCCGCGGGCTGCTGTACGGCTCGTATCGCAAGCCGCGCGAACTGGTGTGGATCTTCGGCTGTGCGATTTTCCTGTGCCTGATGGCCGAGGCGTTCTTCGGCTACCTGCTGCCGTGGGGCCAGATGTCGTACTGGGGCGCGCAGGTGATCGTGAACCTGTTTTCGGCGATTCCGTTCATCGGTCCGGACCTGTCGCTTTGGATTCGCGGCGATTACGTCGTGTCCGACGTCACGCTGAACCGCTTCTTCGCGTTTCACGTGATCGCGATTCCGCTGGTGCTGCTCGGGCTGGTGTTCGTGCACATCGTCGCGCTGCATGAAGTGGGATCGAACAACCCGGACGGCATCGAGATCAAGGCGAAGAAAGACGCGAACGGCATTCCGCTGGATGGCATTCCGTTCCACCCGTACTACTCGGTGCACGACTTCATGGGCGTGTGCATCTTCCTGATGGTGTTCGCGGCGATCATCTTCTTCGCGCCGGAAATGGGCGGCTATTTCCTCGAATCGAACAACTTCGTCCCGGCCAATCCGCTGCAAACGCCGCCGGAAATCGCGCCTGTCTGGTACTTCACCGCGTTCTACGCGATGCTGCGCGCCACCACCGACCCGTTCAAGATCGTGCTGATGATCGTGATCGGTCTGCTCGGGCTGTTCGCGCTGATCCGCGCGCGCGGCAAGTGGAAGCTCGGCCTGCCCGTGCTCGCGATTCTGGTGATCCTCGCGATGGCGTTCACGGAGTCCAAGTTCTGGGGCGTCGTGGTGATGGGCAGCGCGGTGGTGTCGCTGTTCTTCCTGCCGTGGCTCGACCGGTCGCCGGTGAAATCGATCCGCTACCGGCCGTTTTTCCACAAGGTGTTTTACGGGATCTTCGTCTTGGCCTTCCTGACGCTGGCGTTCCTCGGAACCAAGCCACCGTCGGCAGCCTCGACGCTGATCGCACAGATCTGCGCGCTGATCTATTTCGCGTTTTTCCTCGGCATGCCGTTCTGGACGCCGCTTGGGCATTTCAAGCAGCCGCCCGAACGAGTGCGGTTCAAACCCCACTAACCGCGAGCCAGGAGAAAACGGAAATGAGAAAACTGCTTTCGACGCTCGCGCTGCTCGGTGCAACCGTGCTGGCGCTATCCGCAGCGTCCGTTCGTGCGGAAGGCGAATTCCCGCTCGACCGTGCGCCCGACAACGCGGACAATATTGCTTCGTTGCAGCACGGCGCCAAATTGTTTGTAAACTACTGCCTGAATTGCCATAGTGCGAACCTGATGCGGTACAGCCGATTGCAGGATATCGGTATTTCGCAGAAGGAAATTGAAAAAAACCTGCTGTTCACGACAGATAAAGTCGGTAACACGATGACGGTTGCGATGCGACCCGACGACGCGAAAGCGTGGTTCGGCGCGCTGCCGCCGGATCTGTCGGTGGAAGCGCGGGCAAGAAACCGCGACTGGCTGTATACGTATTTGCGCAGCTTCTACCGCGATGACACACGGCCGACCGGCTGGAACAATATCGTGTACGAGAACGTGAGCATGCCTCACGTGCTGTGGCAGCTTCAGGGGCAAAGAACGGCGAAGTTCGAAGACAAAATCGACGAACACACGAAGGAAAGGGTCAAGAAATTCATGGGATACCAGCAGGTCACGCCGGGGACGATGTCGCCGGTAGATTATGATTCTGCTGTGGCCGACCTCGTGTCGTACCTGTCATGGATGTCCGAACCGACGCAGAAGACCCGTCGCCAGCTTGGCGTGTGGGTCCTGCTGTTCCTCGGCGTTCTGAGCTTTTTCGCCTGGCGACTGAACGCCGCGTACTGGAAAGATATCAAATAGTCACGCCGTAACTGGTGTGGGGCCGGCGCAAGGGAAGACCTGCAGGACGGTTTTCCCGCTCGCTGGCCCTTTAAGTTTTTTGAGGAAACGCAAACATGATGGTTCTGTATTCCGGCACTACTTGCCCGTTCTCCCAGCGCTGCCGGCTGGTGTTGTTCGAAAAGGGCATGGACTTCGAAATCCGCGACGTCGACCTGTTCAACAAACCGGAAGACATCGCCGTGATGAATCCGTATGGTCAGGTGCCGATCCTCGTCGAACGGGATCTGATCCTGTACGAATCGAACATCATCAACGAGTACATCGACGAGCGCTTCCCGCATCCGCAACTGATGCCCGCCGATCCCGTCCAGCGTGCTCGCGCACGTCTGTTCCTGCTCAATTTCGAGAAGGAGCTGTTCGTCCACGTCGGCACGCTGGAGAACGAGAAGGGCAAGGCCGCCGAGAAGAACCACGAAAAGGCACGCCTGGCTATTCGCGACCGCCTGACGCAGCTCGCACCGATCTTCCTGAAGAACAAGTACATGCTCGGCGAAGAATTCTCGATGCTCGACGTCGCGATCGCGCCGCTCCTGTGGCGTCTGGATCACTACGGCATCGAACTGTCGAAGAACGCTGCGCCGCTGATGAAGTACGCCGAACGTATTTTCAGCCGTCCGGCCTATATCGAAGCGCTGACGCCGTCGGAAAAGGTGATGCGCCGCTGAGTTTGAGATTGGCTTCGGGTGTGGCGCGCGGCGTTCCATTGCGGTTCGCGCGTCTGCCCGGCAAAAGGACAGTTGATGCAAGAGATTTCCACGAAACCGTACCTGCTGCGCGCGCTGTACGAATGGTGTACCGATAACGGCTATACGCCGCATATCGCGGTGCGTGTCGACAACCAGACGCGTGTGCCGCGCCAGTTCGTGCGCGACAACGAGATCGTGTTGAACATCAGCTTCGAGGCGACGAGCCAGCTGCAGATGGGCAACGAGTGGATCGAGTTCAACGCGCGGTTCTCGGGCAAGTCGCACAAGATCGAGGTGCCCGTTGCAAACGTGCTCGCCATTTACGCGCGCGAGAACGGGCAGGGCATGGCGTTCCCGGTCGAGTCGGCGGGCGGCGAGGCGACGGATTCCGAGGACGAAGAAGCCGTGATCGCCGAAGCGCCGGAAGCCGCGCCACAGGCTGCTGCGGAAAAAGTCAGCGAAGCCGATGAAGAGCCGCGACCCGACGACGATGGAACAAAAGGCGGCGGAAGAGGTCACCTCAAAGTCGTGAAATGAAGTAGAATCGCGGTCTCAAGTCTCACGCCGGCTTAGCTCATCAGGTAGAGCGCTTGACTTGTAATCATGAGGTGGCGGGTTCGAGTCCTGCAGCCGGCACCAGTATCAAAAAAACGGGTTACACGGGCATACCGTGTAACCCGTTTTTCTTTGGTCCACTCCACTGTCTCCCGTTCAGTCGTCCTCAAAAGTCTCATCCCTCCGAAACGGACACGATGTCGACGAGGCCCAACGGTTCAATACAATACGGACATGACCAATTTCCCCACCCTGACCTGGCCCGAAGCCGACGGCCCGCAATCCGCTCGTTGGCGCTCGGAAGCCGCCGTTCCGCCCGCGAAGCGCGTCGTCATCGCTGACGACCGCACGACAGCCGACGCCGCCTATCGCCTCGCCTGCGAAGGCACCGCGCTGCTGTGGCGCGGCGATTTCCAGAACGCGCGTCAGTTGCTGCAAGCGATGACCCGCCGACTCGAACGCAAGCCGCGCAAACAGGTTGCCGAAACCCCGCTGGACGCCTTCAACCTGCATCGGCAAGCGCAGTCGCAGCGCGCGCGCACGCTCGGCATGCTGCTGATTCCGCTCGAAGGCGACTACACGATCCCATTGCGCCGCGCGCCGAACGTCCAGCAGGCATGCGAGGAAGTCTACGGCCCGCCCGCGCAGGAGCCTTCAGTGGTGTCGCTGCGCGAGCTGCTCGGCCTGATCGGCGCGCATGAGTGGCGCAAGAAGGGCGTCGAAATTCCCGCGCTCGCCGAGCGCATCCATCCGTACTACGGCGTGTTTTCGCCCGTGCGCGGCGAGTATGTCGATCTGGTCGCGCGAACGCCGCTGCCATCGCAGCAAAAGGCGTTCGATATCGGCGCCGGCACGGGCGTGCTGTCGGCGGTTCTTGCGAAGCGGGGCGTCAAGCGGATCGTCGCAACCGATCAGGACCCGCGCGCGCTCGCGTGTGCGAGAGAGAATCTCACGCGGCTCGGCTACGACAGTCAGGTCGAGCTGATCGCAGCCGATCTGTTTCCCGAAGGGCGCGCGCCGCTCGTCGTCTGCAATCCGCCGTGGGTGCCGGCGCGTCCGGCGTCGCCGATCGAAAGCGCCGTGTACGACTACGAAAGCCGCATGCTGCTCGGTTTTCTGAACGGACTCGCCGATCATCTTTCACCGGGCGGCGAGGGCTGGCTGATTCTGTCGGACTTCGCGGAACATCTGGGCATGCGCACGCGCGACTGGCTGCTGGCTGCGATCGACAATGCGGGTCTGGTCGTCGCCGGACGCGAGGACATCAAGCCGCGTCATCCGAAAGCGACGGACGCCGCCGACCCGCTGCACGCCGCGCGCAAGGCCGAAGTCACGTCGCTGTGGCGGCTCAAGCCCAAGAGAAGCGCAACGAAGCCGTGACCTGGTGAACTAGCGCCGAAGGCTATAAGCCAGCGCGCCGCGTCCAGCCACGAGGCCGCTGGCGAAGCATGCGGTCAACAGATAGCCGCCCGTCGGCGCTTCCCAGTCGAGCATCTCGCCCGCGCAGAACACGCCGGGCAGTTGCCGGATCATCAACGCGTCGTCGAGCGCTTCGAACGGAATACCGCCCGCGCTGCTGATCGCTTCGTCGATGGGCCGCGCGCGCGTCAGCCGCAGCGGCAATGACTTGATGGCTTGCGCGAGCTTCGCGGCATCGGCGAAATCTTCCTTCGACAGACACTCGTGCAGCAAGCCGAGCTTCACGCCCGTAATGCCGATACGGCTGTGCAGGTGACTCGACATCGAGCGCGAGCCACGCGGCCGCGTTACCTCATCGATCACGCGCTGCGCGCTCAGGCCAGGCGCGAGATCGAGCGTGATCGTCGCTTCGCCATGAGCGAGCAAACGGTCGCGAATCACCGAAGACAACGCATACACAAGGCTTCCTTCGATCCCCGTCGAAGTCACGACGAACTCACCTTGTCGATGCTGGACCGTACCGTCCACGCTTTCGACGGCGATCGAAACCGGCTTCACCGGCTGGCCAGCGTAGCGTTCGCGGAAGTAATCGGTCCACTGCGCGTCGAAGCCGCAGTTCGCGGGCAGCAGCGGCGCGACGGGAATCTCCCGTTGCTGCATCAACGGAACCCACGCGGCGTCGGACCCGAGGCGCGCCCAGCTGCCGCCGCCCAAGGCGAACACAACAGCATCCACGCTCGCTTCGCGCTCACCCTCGGGCGTCGCAAAGCGCAGGCCATGCGCATCGGACGAAGCGGGCTCAGCCCAGCCGATCCATTTATGCCGCATGTGAAATTGCACACCCGCTTCCCGCAACCGATGCAGCCACGCGCGCAGCATCGGGGCGGCTTTCATGTCTGTCGGAAACACGCGGCCCGAGCTGCCGACAAATGTCGCGACACCCAGTTCGTCAAGCCACGCGCGCAGCGCGTGCGGGCCAAACACATCGAGCAACGGCGCGATGTCAGCGCGGCGCTTGCCATAGCGGCCGAGAAACGGCTCGATCGGCTCGGAGTGCGTGATGTTCATGCCGCCTTTGCCTGCCATCAGAAACTTGCGCCCGACGGACGGCATCGCGTCGTACACGTCGACGCGCGCGCCACCGCGCGCCAGCGCTTCGGCGGCCATCAGCCCCGCAGGGCCGCCGCCGATAACGGCAACGCGGGCGTGATGCGTGGGGTGATCGGACGAATTCGACATTGATGAAAAATGACGTGGATGGCGGTGAAACGCGCTCGGCGCGAAGGCCGGTATTGTCCCACCCGCCTGGAAGCGGGGCAAACCCGGAGCAGGCATGCACACACTGCGACCTATACTTTTCTCACACACCTTCCTTTCCGGCGCACGCCGCGCCGCCCAGCCGCGCACAACTCACGCATTTTCCGCTGCCCGGAGCCTCGCTGATATGCACGCCGAGGCGACGCCAACGCACGCGTTGCGCGCGATCACTTTGATCTGAGGAGTCTGTCATGGGCCGCAAATACATCGATTGCCGCGAATGCCCGAGCGACATCAACTGCACGGTCGCCCTGTGCGCAGATTCGGAAAACGAACTGCTCGAAGCCGCCGTCGCGCACGCGATGCAGGCGCACAAGCACAGCGACTCGCCCGAACTGCGCGCGCAACTGAAGTCGATGTTCCACGACGGCACGCCGCCGCTCGGCGCGCCTGCCGCATAACGTCAGTCCGGTCGATCCGCGCTCAGGTCACCACGCCGACTTGCCAAGGCACGAACTCGTTCTGTCCATAGCCGTGCAGTTCGCTTTTCGAGCGTGTGCCTGACGCGCAGTCGAGCATCATCTGGAAGATGTCCGCGCCGAGTTGATCGATGGATGCCGTGCCGTCGATCACGCCACCGCAGTTGATGTCGATGTCTTCTTCCTGGCGTTCCCACAGCGCGGTGTTGGTCGCGAGCTTCAACGAGGGCGACGGCGCGCAGCCATAGGCGGAGCCACGCCCCGTGGTGAAGCAGATCAGATTCGCGCCGGAAGCGACCTGGCCTGTCGCCGACATCGGGTCGTAGCCGGGCGAATCCATGAATACGAAACCCTTCGCGCGAATCGGCTGCGCGTACTCGTACACGTCGACGAGGTTTGTCGTGCCGCCTTTTGCCACCGCGCCGAGCGACTTCTCGAGGATGGTCGTCAAGCCGCCGACCTTGTTACCTGCCGACGGATTGTTATCGAGTGCCGCGCCGTTGCGCGAGCAGTAGTCCTGCCACCACGCGATGCGCGCAAGCAGCTTCTCGCCGACTTCGCGGCTCACTGCGCGGCGCGTGAGCAGATGCTCAGCGCCGTAGACTTCGGGCGTCTCCGACAATATCGCCGTACCGCCATGCTGCACGAGCCGGTCGACGGCCGCGCCCAGCGCCGGATTCGCCGATATCCCCGAATAGCCGTCCGAGCCGCCGCACTGCAAGCCGACGATCAGATGCGACGCGCTCATCTTCTCGCGCACCGCGCGGTTCGCGTCGGCGAGCATGTCGCGCACCATCGCGATACCGCGCTCGATGGTTTTGCGCGTGCCGCCGCTGTCCTGAATCGTGAAGCTGCGCAGTTGCGCGGTGTTATCGGCGAGACCGCCCGATTCGAGCACGCCGCCAATCTGGTTCGTCTCGCAACCCAGCCCGACGAACAGCACCGACGCGAAGTTCGCGTGCGCCGCGTAACCCACCAGCGTGCGCTGCAGGATCGCCATGCCTTCGCCGCGCAGATCGACGCCGCAGCCAAGTCCATGCGTCAACGCGATCACGCCGTCGACGTTCGGAAAAGCCGCGAGTTCTTCCGGATGCACGTCGCGCCGGAAATGATCGGCGATGGCGCGCGCGACGGTCGCCGAGCAGTTCACGCTCGTCAGAATGCCGATGTAGTTGCGCGTCGCGACGCGGCCGTCCGCGCGACGGATGCCCATGAAATGCGCCGGTTCGCGGGCCGCGGCAGTCGGATGCGTGTCGACGCCGAATTCGTGCTCGCGCGCGAATTCGGCCATGCCGAGGTTGTGCGTGTGCACGTGCTGTCCGCGGGCAATCGCCTCGCGCGCGACGCCGATGATCTGGTTGTAGCGCTTGACGGGCTCGCCCTTCGCGATCGCGCGCGTCGCGATCTTGTGGCCGGGCGGAATCAGACCCGTCACGACCAGGTCCTCGGTTTCGATGCGCGTGCCCGACACGAGCTGGCGCGTCGCAATGATCACGTCGTCGTTCGGATGAAGGCGGATGGCGGCGTGCGCGGCGATAGCTGTCGACATGATTCGGTGCCTTATTGAAAAATCAGACGTGCGAGCGTTGCGCGCCTTCCGGCACGTAGGGGCGCTCGGGATCGGCGGGCAGTGGCTCGATGCGGCCGACGATCACAAGATAGCTGAACGCGCCCAAAAAGCAGAAGCCGCCCGCGACAACCAGCGGAATCGTGAAATGAACGAGCCTTTGGTCAGCGCAACCATGACGCCCGTGAACGTCGTGATGACGATCCCCGCCAGGTTCGACGCGAAGTTCTGGATGCCGCTGATCGACGCGACGTGACGCGGTGTGGGCGCGACGTCGGCGGGCAGCGACCAGATGCTGGCGGCGGCGAACGCGAGGCTGCCGTACGCGATGCCGAAGAACGCGAGCATCAGATAGATATTGGACGTGAACGCCGACAGCGTGATCACCGACGACACCAGCATGCCGCCGACCATGCACGTCTTGCGCGCGGCCGTGAGGCTCCAGCCGCGCCGGAACAGTGCATCCGACACCAGCCCGCCGAGCCAGCCGCCCGGAATCGACATCAGCGCGGGAATCATGCCGAGCGTGCCGAGCGACTTCAGCGAAAAGCCGCGCGTCTGCACGAGATAGCTCGGAAACCACGTGATGAAGAAATAGATCACGAAGTTCAGGCAGAAGAAGCCGAGCATCATGCCCCACAGCGTGCGATGGCGAAACAGCGACGCCCATGTGACCTTGTCGGCGGCGCGCGCTGCGCGCGTATCAGGCACGACGTCCTGCTCGCCCGTCATGTCGCCGTGTGCCGGGCTGCGGTAGATCACGAGCCAGCCGACGATCCACACCGCGCCGATGATCCCCGTGACGACGAACGACGCCTTCCAGCCAAGCGTGCCGATAATCAAGGCGACGACGGGAATCGACAGCGCCGAGCCGACGCGCGAGCCGCTGTCGAAGATGCTCGTCGCGAGCGCGCGCTGCGACGGCTTGAACCATTGGCTGACGAGCTTCGCGCAGGACGGATACGCGCCCGCCTCGCCGACGCCGAGCATCAGACGGCAGCCGAACATGCCGGCGACGCTGCTCGCGCCCGCCGTCGCCGCCGTGAACAGTGACCACCAGCCGACTGCGAGCGGCAACGCGATGCGCGCGCCGACGCGGTCGACGAACCAGCCGAACGGCATCTGCATCAGCGCGTAAGTCCAGAAGAAGCCGCTCAGGATAAAGCCCATCTGCGCGGGTCCGATACCGAGCGCCTTCTGGATTTCAGGCGCGGCGACGGCCAGATTCGCGCGGTCGATGTAGTTCACCGCGATAGCAAGAAAGCAGAGCAAGATCACCACCCACCGCATTTTCCTCATGACGACGTCTCCTCCATTGGCGGCATCTGTCGTATGGTTGGCGCCCCTCGGCGATGCCGGTCCGGAGGCCGCTTTCCTACGTCGTGCTGCGAGCGTGTGGCGGATGCTGTGTGTCGGCGTCCCGCTCTCCGGCGGGACTGCCGTATTGCATGAGTCGGGACGAAGAGGCGGCTTGCGTCTTATGCGCTTATTGAATTTCGGCCTGACCAGTTGGGCATGATAGAAGTCATCCCGTGCAGGCGCATGCTGCGACGCAGCGGCATCAACATGTGAGACGCGAGGGGAAAAGGGAGGCTACGCGTGAGCCGAGGTGAAAAACCTTGGCCAAAGGCTGTCGCAATCGGCTACGAGCCGCAGCAGACAAAGGGAAAACGCGGAAAACTCGGAGAACGGCTGCGCGAGCGGGCCGCGCAGCCGTCGGCGGACTCAGCCCGGATAGGCTTCGTCGACTTTGAGTCCGGCCAGTTTGAAGATCACGCGCAGCGTCTGAGGCTTGATGTCGCGGCGCGACGCGAGCGTCGTCATCACGAAGTCCAGCACTTTCGCGTATTTGAGCAGGGTCAGGCACGTCTCCATATCGACGCTGCCGTCGCGCATGACTTCCGCGAGGCGCAGCATCTCGACGGAGATGTCGCGTGCCATTTCGAGTTCCAGTTGCTGCTTTTCTGTCCACTCGGGCGTGGCCAGCAGCTTCGCCATGAGCTCCTGAAACTTCTGCTCGGCGTTTCCGTTGGGTGTCGTATCCATTTGCCGCCTCATCAGATCCGAGCGCGCTTCGTTGCAGTCCCGGCGCACTTCAGGTTACGTAACGTTCGAACCCCTGTTCCGGCTCGACCTCCCCCACGCGTACCGGCGGTTTTTCGACGTTGCAGTAACCGGTAGCTTGTCTTTCTTTATGCATCTTGCAAGCCGCCATGCTATATCTGGCTTGCATCAGACGACTGCCTTGCGACACGCTTTTCAGCAGGTTCGAACCCGGGCGATTCTCATGCACGAACGATTCCAGGCCGGGTGCGATGTCGCAGTCCGCGCGCAAGAACTGGGACCGTCCCGCGCGCTTTGGGTAAACTGACAGACACTTTTCCCTTTTTCCGTCACCTGACGCACGTTCGCGATGCAATCGGTGGCACGCTCATTCGATGTCCAGCAAATCCTACGAAGTCCGTCCTAACCAGTCCGTCGAGCTGCTGAAGGAACTCCATATCCTCACGCGCGACGGCAAGATGAACCAGGACAGCCGCCGCAAGCTCAAGCAGGTCTACCACCTGTTTCAGTTCATCGAACCGTTGCTCCAGGACGTAAAAGAGACGAAAGGCGAACTGTCCCTAGTTGATCACGGCGCGGGCAAGTCCTACCTCGGCTTTATTCTCTACGACCTGTTCGTCAAGGAACTGCGGGATAACTCGCATATCTACGGCATTGAGACGCGCGAGGAGCTCGTCTCGAAGTCAGAAGAGCTGGCGGCACGCCTCGGCTTCAAGGGTATGTCGTTTCTTAATCTTTCCGTAGCCGAATCGATTACATCGGACAAACTGCCGCCGAACGTGGACATCGTCACCGCCTTGCACGCGTGCGATACGGCCACCGACGACGCAATCCGCTTCGCGCTCGAAAAACATGCGAAATACATAGTCGTCGTGCCGTGCTGTCAGGCGGAAGTGGCAGGCGTGCTGCGCAGGAACAAGGGCAAGTCGCTGGCGAACGCTTTGACGGAAATCTGGCGGCACCCGCTGCATACGCGCGAGTTCGGCAGTCAGATCACCAACGTGCTGCGCTGCCTGCAACTGGAAGCGCATGGCTATCAGGTCAACGTGACGGAGCTGGTCGGCTGGGAGCATTCGATGAAGAACGAGCTCATCGTCGCGACTTACAAGGACCTGCCGCGCCGGCGGCCCGCCGAGCGGCTCAATGAAGTGATGGACACGCTCGGCATTCCGGAACTGCGCGAGCGGTTCTACGTCGAGGCGTGAGCCACGCCGAGCGTTAGCCGGTCAGTCTTTGGCCGGCTCGCTCATCCATGTGTGCCAGCCTTCCGGGCCGAGACGGCGCAATGTTTCCATGTTGCGCTCGTAGATGTCGGCGGCGTCCGGAAAGGCGTCGACCGCGCGGTCGATGCTCGCTTCCCGCAGCAAATGCAGAATCGGATAGGGCGCGCGGTTCGTGTAGTTTTCGATATCGTCCGGCTCGTGGCCTTCGAATTGATACTGAGGGTGAAAGCTGGCGATCTGCAGCGTGCCTTCGAGGCGCAGTTGCTTCAGCATCCGGTCCGCAAAGAACAGGCAGTCGTTGTATTCGAGGAAATCGCCGAGCGCGTGCGGAATGATGAGCAGCGTCGTGTCGATGGCGGCGGGATCGGCATCCGCCAAAGTGCGCAGCTCCGCTTCCAGATCGGTCAATACGCCTTCCATGCCCGTCGCTTCGCTGATCGCGTAGCGAATCTGGTTTTTCACATGCACTGCTTTCGCGAACGGGCACAGGTTTAGCCCGATCACGGCACGTGTCAGCCAGTGGCGCGTGGCGTCGAGGATGGCATCGTGCGAAAGAGGGGACGTTGAAGACATGGCGGTGCAGGCAGGAAACGCAAAACCGCTATTTTACCGACGCCTCTCCACACGCCTGCGCGACAAGTTGTTCTGCCACTCGCGGCGCGACCGAAATCGGTCCGCAACCCGGGCCGTAGGTCTGGCTCGACGCGTAGATCCCTTCGATCAGCAACGCCAGCGCGTTCGCTAGCTCGCCCGGATCGCGTGCGCCTGCTTCCGTGCAGAGCGCGTGGAGCCGATCCATCAGCTTCGTCTTGTTGTTCAGTACACAGAGCCGCGCCGGATGCGCCGGGTCCGGAAATTCCGCCGATACATTGACGAACGGACAGCCGCGATAGTCTTCCTTCGACGCGCGCCCCGCCAGATCCTCGAAATACTGGACGACCTGTTTCCGAGGCTCACCCGGATGTTTGGCCAGGCTTTCGTCGAAACGTCTGAAGAACTGCTCGTCCGACTGTTCCAGGTACGCCACCACCAGATCGTCTTTCGAAGAGAACTGGCGGTACAGACTCATTTTGTTGACGCCTGCCCGCTCGACGACGGCATCGACGCCCACCGCGCGCACGCCTTCCTTGTAGAACAGATCGGCGGCGGCGCGCAAAAGATGCTGCTGCGCTTCCGAGCCGGCCGTTTGCGAACGACGGCTCGCCGCGCGTTTGGCGGTATCGGGAGCTGCCGTTTGCGAACGACGGTTCGGCGCGCGTTTGGCGGTGTCGGAATTAGCCATGATGGTGTTGTGGTCCTTGAGTCGACGCCTTGACATGTTACCGATCGGTAACTAAGATCGCAACACCGATTGTGACAAGTCAGTCACAAGTCTATTACGAAAGCGGTAAAGATCATATGCGGCTGGCATCGCAGCACCGTGAGCCGTGACGGAAACCTTGGAGAACCGATGAACTGGGCAGCAAGAATAATTGGTGGGCGTTTCCACTACGGCTGGCTGGCCGTGGCGGTGGTGTTTCTAGTGCTGCTCGCGGCGGCCGGCACACGCGCAACCCCGAGCGTGATGATGGTGCCGCTCGAACATGACTTTGGCTGGAGTCGCGCGACGATCTCGCTGGCCATCTCGGTGAACATCGCGTTGTACGGGCTGATGGGGCCCTTCGCGGCGGCGGCGATGCAGCGTTTCGGCGTGCGTCCGACCATTCTGACGGCGCTTGGCGCGATGGCGGTGGGCGTCGGCCTGTCGTCGCTGATGACGCACCCGTGGCAGATGATTCTCGTGTGGGGCGTGATGGTCGGCGGCGCGACGGGCGTGGCGGCGCTGACGCTGTCGGCGACGGTCGTGAACCGCTGGTTCAGCACGCATCGCGGTCTCGTGATGGGCATTCTCACCGCCAGTTCGGCGACGGGCCAACTGGTGTTTTTGCCGCTGCTCGCGGCGATCGCACAGCATCATGGCTGGCGGCCCGTTGTGTGGACGGTCGCGATCGCGGCGGCCCTCGTGTTGCCGCTGGTGGCGTTCCTGCTGCCGGAGCGTCCCGCCGACATGGCGCTGCGTCCGTTCGGGGAACCCGCCGACTCGCCCGTCAAATCCGACATGAGCAAGCAGAATCCGCTCTCGATCGCGTTCGGCACGCTGGCAATGGCGAGCAAGACGCGCGACTTCTGGCTGCTGTTCTTCAGCTTCTTCATTTGCGGCGCGAGCACGAACGGCTACGTCGGCACGCATTTGATCGCGATGTGCGGCGACTACGGGATGACGGAAGTGCAGGGCGCGTCGCTGCTCGCGGCAATGGGCATCTTCGACCTGTTCGGCACGACGCTGTCGGGCTGGCTGTCCGACCGGTTCAACGCGCGCGTGCTGCTTTTCTGGTACTACGGGCTGCGCGGCCTGTCGCTGATGTTTCTGCCGCACGCTTTCGGCATCGACTTCTTCGGCTTGCCGCTGTTCGCGGTGTTCTACGGTCTCGACTGGATCGCGACCGTACCGCCGACGGTGCGCCTCGCTACCGATGTCTACGGCAAGGACTCGGCGCCCGTCGTGTTCGGCTGGGTGGTCGCGGGCCATCAGCTGGGTGCGGCCTTCGCGGCGCTCGGCGCGGGCATGCTGCGCGCGAGTCTCGGCACGTACACGGTGGCGTCGATGATTTCGGGCGGACTGTGTATCGTTGCCTCGGTCATCGTGCTGCGGATCAACCGTGGCGAGCGGAGCGTCGCGGCGCAGGCTGCTTGATGGTGTAGTCCGCTTCACGGCACGAAAGAGCGCGTTGTGGTCGAAGGGCCTCGACGCGCTTTTTTCATGCGCCCTGGTGTTTTAAATCTGCGCGACCAGCAGGGCGCGAATCGGAGCGCTCGGGTTATGCTAGTGGGCCTTCGGGCTGCTGCCCGCCGATCATGAATTTCGACCGAGAAATGCGCATGACCACCAAACCCGCACGCACCGACGTTCCCATTCATGAACTGATCGCCGGCCGCTGGAGCCCGCGCGCGTATTCGAGCGAGCCCGTAAGCCGCGAGCAACTGCGCACGGTGCTCGAGGCGGCGCGCTGGGCGCCTTCGTCGTACAACCTGCAGCCATGGCGCTTCGTGGTGTTCGACCGCACGACGGACGAAGTCTCGTTCAAGAAGGCGTTCGACACGCTCGTGCCGTTCAATCAGGGCTGGAATTCGAAGGCCCCGGTGCTGATCTGCGTGACGGCGCACACGCTGACGGCGAAGGGCGAAATCAATCGTTGCGCGCCGTACGACGCGGGCGCGGCGGCGCTGTCGCTGGTGTTGCAGGCGCACGCGCTCGGCCTTGCCGCGCATCAGATGAGCGGCTTCGACGTCAATGCGTTCCGCAAGGCGTTCGCGGTGCCCAATGACATCGAAGTGATCGCGATGATCTCGCTCGGCCATTATGGCGAAGTCGACAAACTCGACCCCGTGCTGCGCGAGCGCGAAAAGGCGGCGCGCACGCGCGTGCCGCTCGGTGATATTGCTTTTGCGGGCGGGTGGAATAAGGCGTTTTGAGTTTTCGCCAGCGCGTCATTTGTTAAACACGGAACGCGGCCGACGGCCGCGTTTTTTTGTTGCACGGCTGTCTTTATTGCGCGGCTGTTGCTTGCGCTCATTGGCGGTCAGTCGTCGTCGATTGCGGATAGCGGCGCGGCGACGCTTTCGAGTGGCCGCCGTTCCGCGTCCACGCCCCAGATCGCCGCGATCACCGCTGCGGCCAGCATCAGCGCTGAGCCGACCAGATAACCCGAAAACACTTCGCTGCGCTGCTGCGTGTCGATCAGCCTGCCGAAAAACGCCGGACCCGCGATACCGCCGAGCGCTGTGCCGAACGCGTAGAACACCGCAATCGCGAGCGCGCGAATTTCAAGTGGAAACGATTCGCTGACGGTCAGATACGCCGAACTCGCCGCCGCCGACGCGAAGAAGAAAATCACCATCCACGCGATGGTCTGTGTCATCACGGTGAGCAACTGCTGTTCGAACAGGTAGCCGCTCACGGTCAGCAGCAGCGCCGAAATCGCGTAGGTCGCGGCGATCATCTTGCGGCGCCCGATCACGTCGAACAGCCTGCCGATCAGCAGCGGCCCTGCGAAATTGCCGAGCGCGAAGGGCAGGATGTACCAGCCGACATGGTCGCCCGGCACGTGATAGAAATCGGTCAACACGAGCGCGTAGGTGAAGAAAATCGCGTTGTAGAAGAATGCTTGCGCCGTCATCAGCGACAGCCCGACCAACGCCCGGCGCCGGTGCACCATGAACAGCGTGTGGAAGACCTCGCGCAGCGTCGTGTGCTCGCGGGCGCGCAGGCGCAGGCGTTTGAGCGTATCGTCGGCGAGCGTGTGATTTTCCGCGCGAAAGCGCGCCTCGATCCCTTCGACGATCTCGCGCGCTTCCTTTTCCTCGCCGTGCGTGAGCAGCCAGCGCGGACTTTCGGGGATCCATACGCGCATCGGCAGGATTGCCAGTGCGAGCACCGCGCCGATAAAGAAGCACGCGCGCCAGCCCCAGTCGCCGGGCAGCAGATGCGGGTCGAGCATGACCAGCGAACCGACCGCGCCAAGCGCCGCGCCGACCCAGAACGTGCCATTGATCGCGAGATCGGTGTGTCCGCGCACGCGGGCGGGCGTGAATTCCTGGATCGTCGAATTGATCGCCGTGTACTCGCCGCCGATGCCCGCGCCCGTCAGGAAGCGAAACACCAGAAAGCTCGTGAGATTCAACGAGAAAGCGGTCGCCGCCGTTGCCGCGAGATACAGCGCGAGCGTGATGAAGAACAGCTTGCGTCGGCCGAGCCGGTCGGTCAGCCAGCCGAAGCCGAGCGCGCCCAGCACAGCGCCGGCGATATACGCGCTGCCGGCTAGCCCCACGTCCGCGTTTGAGAATCGCAGCACCTCGCTCGACTTCAACGCGCTCGCGACGGAACCCGCAAGCGTCACCTCCAGCCCGTCGAGCAACCACGTCACCCCGAGCGCGACGACGATCAGCGAATGGAAGCGGCCCCACGGCAAGCGGTCGAGCCGCGAAGGCAGATCGGTTTCGACGATGCTGGCCGAGTCGGCGCGAACCGTGGCGGCGGAAGGTTCCTGCATCGAGTCTCCTGAATCTCCTGAATGAGCGAGTCAATGTTTATGAGGATTCTGTAAGCGGGCCGTCGAACAGCGTATCCTGTCGGATTCATTCGAGCCCGGCGCAACCTATCGATGAAGCAATCTGCATTCCCCATCGCCGCAGCGTGGACTGCGCGCGCCCGGTTGATGGTGTCACAGCTTTCATGTTACAAAGCCCGTCCTTTTTCTGTGCGCGCCTGCGTGAGCGGCGAATCCTGCCATGACCTATTGCGCGATTGACTTCGGCACGTCGAATTCGGCAGTTGCCGTTCCTGTCGGCGGTTCCCCAGCCGGTCAGGCGACGCTGAAGCTGGCGCCTGTCGAAGGCGCCTACACGACGCTGCCTACGGCCGTCTTCTTCAACACCGACGAAAACCGGCGCGAGTACGGCCGCGCGGCGCTCGAAGCGTATGTCGACGGCTTCGACGGCCGGTTGATGCGCTCGATGAAGAGCATTCTCGGCTCGGCGCTGGCCGACAACAACACGGATCTCGGCGACGGCTCCTCGATCAAATACACCGACGTGATCGCGATCTTCGTCACGCATCTGAAGCGCTGCGCGGAACAGACGGCGGGCACGCCGATCAGCCGCGCGGTGCTCGGGCGCCCGGTGTTTTTCGTCGACGACGATCCGCGCGCCGATCAGCTCGCGCAGCAGCAGCTCGAAGCGGCGGCGCGCTCGGTGGGCTTCAACGAGATTCACTTCCAGTACGAGCCGATCGCGGCCGCCTTCGATTACGAAGCGCATCTGACACAAGAAGGGCTGGTGCTGGTGGCGGATATCGGCGGCGGCACGTCGGACTTCTCGTTGGTGCGCGTCGGGCCGGAGCGGATGAAGCGTATCGAACGCAAGGACGATGTGCTGGCGCATCACGGCGTGCACGTCGCCGGAACGGACTTCGACCGGCGCGTCGAGCTGGCGACGATCCTGCGCGAACTCGGCTATCAATCGCTCGATCCGGAAGGGCGCGAGATGCCGAACCGTATTTACTTCGACCTCGCCACGTGGCATCTGATCAACACGATCTATACGCCGAAGCGGGTGTCCGAGCTTGCGTTGATGCGGCATCTCTATTTGAACACGCGGCACCATGACCGGCTGATGCGCGTCGTCGAGCAGCGTTTCGGCCATGCGCTCGCGGCGCACGCGGAAGAAGCGAAGATTGGCGTGGCGGCGGGCGGCGAGACGCTGATCGATCTGGAAATCGTCGAGGAGGATTTGCGCCTCGCATTCGACGAAGCGCAACTGATTGCGGCGGGCAAGGACGAGACACTGCGCATCGTTCAGGCTGCGCGCGATACCGTGCAACGTGCGGGTGTCGCGCCGCGCGATGTCGACGCGCTGTACTTCACGGGTGGGTCGACGGGATTGGCGTTTTTGTCGGGCGCACTGGCTGCGGCGTTTCCCGATGCGCGTCCCGTGTTCGGCGATCGCCTCGCCAGCGTTGCAACAGGCTTAGGCATTCACGCACAGCGCGTATTCCGGTAAAGATTTTAGATTTCGCGCCGAAATCACGATTAACCCAGAAAAGAAAAAACCCCGCCTAGGCGGGGTTTTTCTGCGTTCCGGAAGGAAGCTAAGCTTAGACCGGCTTGATGTTAGCGGCCTGCTTGCCCTTCGGGCCCGTCTTGACGTCGTAGGTAACCTTTTGGTTTTCCTGCAGCGTCTTGAAGCCTTCTACGCGGATTTCCGAGAAATGCGCGAACAGATCTTCGCCGCCGGCGTCCGGCGTGATAAAACCAAAGCCCTTTGCGTCATTGAACCACTTGACGGTACCGGTTTCCATATTACTGTTTCCTAAAAATGGTAAATAAGGCCGAAGCCCGAGGGTGCATGAAAATCAAGGAAGGGTAATAGGACCAACCGGAGTACCGTTGATGGGCGAACTACGAAAGAACCAATTCACTCGCCGCTTGAAATCCTGCCCGTCCTTTATACGGATATTTCGAGAGAAGGTCAACCGTAATCTTTAAATCCTCATATAGATCGGGGCTATTAGGCACAAAAATGCTTACAAAGCTTGCTATTTTCCCGGTTTTTTTGTAGGGCTCAAACGTATTTTGACTGCAATCGGACGGTGCAACCGTTAAACTAGGCCCCGCGCACGACCGGTTGCACCTGTGGAAGAAAACCGCAATTGCAATCGCAATCGCGACCGCCCGCCGTATGCCCTAGTCTTTCCTACGACTTCTAGCCGTGTCTAACGGCCGCGGCAGCGGCGTGCTTTCAGATATAGGAGAAGACGTGAAAAGTTCTATTCAACGGCACATCGGCCCATTCGCGCTGATGCTGACGGGACTCGGCTCGATTATCGGGTCCGGCTGGCTGTTCGGCGCCTGGAAGGCGGCCAAGATTGCAGGCCCTGCGGCGCTGTGCGCGTGGGTGATCGGTGCAGTGGTGATTCTCGCAATCGCGCTGACCTATGCGGAACTCGGCGCGATGTTCCCCGAGTCCGGCGGCATGGTGCGCTACGCGCGCTATTCGCACGGCGCGCTGGTGGGCTTTATCAGCGCTTGGGCCAACTGGATCGCGATCGTGTCGGTGATTCCGATCGAGGCGGAAGCGTCGATCCAGTACATGAGCACCTGGCCGTACGAATGGGCGCACAACCTCTTTATCAACAGCGAGTTGACGACGCCCGGCCTTCTGCTGTCGGCCGTGCTGGTGGTCATCTACTTCCTGCTGAACTACTGGGGCGTGAAGGTGTTCGCGCGCGCTAACACGACCATCACGATCTTCAAGTTCATCATCCCGGGCCTGACGATTCTCGGTCTGATGATGAGCGGCTTCCACAAGGAAAACCTCGGCGAAAGTTTCGGCGGCACGGGTGTGTTCGCGCCGTATGGCTGGTCGGCGGTGCTGACGGCGGTGGCGACGAGCGGCATTGTGTTCGCGTTCAACGGCTTCCAGAGTCCGATCAACCTGGCCGGAGAAGCGCGCAATCCGGCGAAGAGCGTGCCGTTCGCGGTGATCGGCTCGATCCTGCTGGCGCTGGTGATCTACGTGCTGTTGCAGATCGCGTACATCGGCTCGGTGAATCCGGCTGACGTGATGAAGGGCTGGAATCAGTTCAACTTCAAGTCGCCGTTCGCGGAACTGGCAATCGCGCTGAACCTGAACTGGCTGGCGATTCTGCTGTATGTCGACGCGTTCGTGAGCCCGAGCGGCACGGGCACGACCTACATGGCGACCACGACGCGCATGATCTACGCGATGGAGCGTAACAACACGATGCCGAAGATGTTCGGCACGGTGCATCCGCTGTATGGCGTACCGCGTCCGGCGATGTGGTTCAACCTGTTTGTATCGTTCATCTTCCTGTTCTTCTTCCGTGGCTGGAGTTCGCTGGCGGCCGTCATTTCGGTGGCGACGGTGATCTCGTATCTGACGGGCCCGATCAGCCTGATGGCGCTGCGCCGCGCGGCGACCGACATCGAGCGTCCGCTGCACATTCCCGGCATGAGCGTGATCGCGCCGTTCGCGTTCGTGTGCGCGTCGCTGATCCTGTACTGGGCGAAGTGGCCGCTGACGGGCGAGATCATCCTGCTGATGGTCGTCGCGCTGCCTGTGTTCTTCTACTTCCAGGCGAAGTCGGGCTTCGGAGGCTTCAACCAGGATCTGAAGGCGGCATGGTGGCTGGTCGCATATCTGCCCATCATGGCGATCCTGTCGCTGATCGGCAGCAAGCAGTTCGGCGGTCTGGGCGTGCTGCCGTATGGCTGGGACATGCTGGTCGTGATCGCGTTCTCGTTGATCTTCTACTACTGGGGCGTGCATACGGGCTATCGCACCGAGTATCTGAACGAGCGTGAATCGCACGACGAGATTCTCGAAGGGATCGGCGCCTGATCGACTTCCTGACTAATAAAAAGCCCGCCAGATTCTGGCGGGCTTTTTTTTGTATGCGCGACGCGCGGCGGAGAACGCTTACGCGTTGCCGAACACGTAGTTCGTCATCGCCAGCGAGCGCTGGAACGTCCCGAGCGACTGGATGCCGAGCTTGTAGTCATCCGGCGCGGCGCCCAGTGCGGCGAACACGGGCAGCAGGTGTTCGTCGGTTGGATGCATGAACGCGGCGTGCGGTGCCTGACGCCGGTAATCGAGCAACGCATCGATATCGCGGTCGGCGAGGCGCGCCTCGAACCAGTCGGTGAATTCGGTCACACGCGGATCGGCGTCTTCCGGCCCCGCCGAGAAATCCGCTTCGCGCAGATTGTGCGTGATCTGCCCCGAACCGACGATCATCACGCCTTCGTCCTGCAGCGGGCGCAGCGCGCGCCCGACGCGGAAGTGATGCGCGGGATCGAGCCTCGGCTGGATCGACAGCTGCGCGATGGGGACGTCGGCTTGCGGGAACATCAGCAGCATCGGCACCCATGCGCCGTGGTCGAGACCGTGCGGTTGCGTCGCGGTCGGAATGCCCTGTTCGCCGAGTAGCGCGGCGGCGCGGCGTGCGATATCGGGCGCGCCCGGCGCCGGGTACTGAATCTCGTACAACTGACGCGGGAAGCCGTAGAAGTCGTGAATCGTCTCGGGCGCATCCGATGTGCTTGCCGCGGGTTGCTGCGTCATCCAATGGGCGGACAGCATCAGGATCGCTTTCGGGCGCGGCACTTCAGCAGACAGGGATGCGAATTCCGCGCGTGGCATCGACGGGTCGATCGGCAGCGTCGGCGCACCGTGCGACAGGAACAGGGAAGGCAAGCGGGTCATGGCAGTGCGGGCCGGATGAAGGCCGGATAAGTTTCGTTGAAGCGAATATAAGGCCGCACTGCCATTTGATAAACGGCGAAACGGGGATTTGATTGTCTCCCGGCAGTTGTGAATCGAGCGGCGCCAGCGGCGCGCTTCACTGCGACGGACTATTCAACCCTTGCCATGCGGGCGCCAGCGCTGGACCCAGCGCGAACAGGTCGAGCACGCGGGCGACGGTATCGTCGACCATCTGATCGATCGTCTCCGGCCGATTGTAGAAGGCGGGCAGCGGCGGAAAAATCACGCCGCCCATTTCGGTAACGGCCGTCATGTTGCGCAGATGCGCGAGGTTGAACGGCGTTTCGCGCACCATCAGCACGAGCCGTCGACGTTCCTTCAGCGTGACATCGGCGGCGCGCGTGATCAGGTTGTCGGAAAGGCCGTGCGCGACACTCGCGAGCGTTTTCATCGAGCACGGCGCGATGATCATGCCGTCGGTCGAGAACGAGCCGGACGCGATGCTCGCGCCGACGTCGCGCACGGAATGAACGACATCCGCGAGCGGATGCACGTCTTCACGCGACAATTGGAGTTCGTGCTGGATATTGAGCCAGCCGGCGCTGGAAATCAGCAGATGGCTTTCGACGCCGCCCAGTTTGCGCAGCGTCTGGAGCAGCCGGACGCCGTAGATGGCGCCCGTCGCTCCCGTGATGGCGACGATGAGACGGCGAGGCGCCGCGGCGCGTGTTTCCATGACGTGCGGCGCCGTCTCTCGTGGCTTAGGCTGCAGCGAAGAGTTGCTGCAGTTCGCCCGACTGATACATCTCCATCATGATGTCCGAGCCGCCGACGAATTCACCGTTGACGTACAACTGCGGGATGGTCGGCCAGTTCGAGAATTCCTTGATGCCCTGGCGCACGGCGTCGTCTTCGAGGACGTTGACCGTTTTGAACTGATCGACGCCGCATGCCTTCAGAATCTGCACCGCGCGACCCGAGAAGCCGCACATCGGGAATTGCGCGTTGCCTTTCATGAAGAGCACGACGGGGTTTTCGTCGACGATTTGCTTGATGCGTTGTTGCGTTTCCATGACTGACCTTGCGGTTCCGGTGTGTATAAGAGATAGAGTGAAATGATAGCGGATTTCTCTGATAGCGACCGGCGGCTGGATTTGCGCGACTAGGCGCTGTCGCAGTGCGCCGCGCCGCCGCGTATCAGCCCGGCCACCGACCGCCGCTGATGCGTTCGATATCCGCCAGATCGCATTCCGAACGCACGTCGGCAAAACCTTGCGCCGTAAGGATCGCGCGAACGGCTTCGGCCTGATCGTAGCCGTGTTCCATCCACAGCACGCCGTTCGGTACGAGCCGCGACGGCGCGCCGGCGACGATCGCGCGGATCGCCGAGAGGCCGTCGGCTTCATCGGTGAGTGCGCCGCGCGGCTCGAAACGCAGATCGCCTTGCGACAGATGCGGGTCGCCACTCGCGATATACGGCGGGTTGCTGACGATTACGTCGAAAGTGAGTGAATCGTCGAGCGCGGCGTACCAGTCGCCTTGCGCGAACTGCAGGTCGCCGCCGGGACGTTTCGGTTCGAGGAGCTTGACGGCGTTGCGCCCGGCAACGGCTAGCGCTTCGGCCGAGCGGTCGACGGCCCAAACGCGCGCGTCCGGCCGTGACCACGCGATCGAAACAGCAATGGCCCCCGTGCCCGTACCGAGATCGAGCACGCGCGAGCGTGCGGCGCGGCCTTCGAGCGCCTGTACGGCCGTTTCGACGAGCAGTTCGGTTTCGGGGCGTGGAATCAGCACGTCACGCGTGACGTGGAAGTCGAGCCCGAAGAATTCGCGCGAGCCGATCAGTTGTGCGATCGGCTCGCCCGCCACGCGCCGTGCTTCCAGATCGCGAAAGGCCGCCACCTTGGCGGTATCGAGCGCGTCATCGGCGCACGTGATCAGTTCCGTACGACGCCAGCCCAGCGCGTGCCCGAGCAAAATGCGCGCTTCCAGCGCGGGCAATGGCGACGCGTGAAGCAACGTGGCGACGGTATCGACGGTATTCATGCGCGCCGCTCAGTCCGTGTCGCCGAGCGACGCGAGCAGTTCCGCCTGATGCTCGGACACGAGCGCCGCGATCAACTCGTCGAGATCGCCTTCCATCAGCGCCTCTAGGCGATACAGCGTCAGGTTGATCCGGTGATCGGTGAGCCGGCCTTGCGGGAAGTTGTACGTGCGAATGCGCTCCGAGCGGTCGCCCGAGCCGATCAGGCTCTTGCGCGTCGCGGCTTCCTTCGCGTGCTGCTCGTGGTACTGCTTGTCCTTGATGCGCGCGGCGAGCACTTTCAGCGCGCGGTCCTTGTTCTTGTGCTGCGAACGGTCGTCCTGACATTCGACCACGATGCCCGTCGGCAAGTGAGTGACGCGCACGGCGGAGTCGGTCTTGTTGATGTGCTGGCCGCCCGCGCCGGACGCGCGGAACGTGTCGATGCGCAGATCGGCGGGATTGATCTCGACTTCGCCGATTTCATCCGCTTCCGGCATCACCGCGACCGTGCACGCCGACGTGTGGATGCGGCCCTGCGTTTCGGTCGCCGGCACGCGCTGCACGCGGTGGCCGCCCGACTCGAACTTGAGCTTCGAATACGCGGCATCGCCCGCAATCCGCACGATCACTTCCTTGTAGCCACCCAGATCCGATTCGCTCGCCGACATCATCTCGACCTGCCAGCGGTTGCGTTCCGCGTAGCGCAGATACATGCGCAGCAGGTCGCCCGCGAACAGCGCCGATTCATCGCCGCCCGTGCCCGCTCGGATTTCGAGGAAGATGTTGCGCTCGTCGTTCGGGTCTTTCGGCAGCAGCATCTTCTGCAACTCGCCTTCGAGCTTTTCCATCTGATCGCGCGCCGAGCGGATTTCCTCTTCAGCGAAGTCCTTCATCGATGCATCCGACAGCAGTTCCTGTGCGGTGGCCGCGTCGTTCATCGACTGACGCCAGAGAGCGTAATGCTCGACGACGGGCTGCAGTTCCGCGTGTTCGCGCGTCAGCTTGCGGTACTGGTCGATGTTCGTCGTGATGTCTTCACGGCTCAACAGGTCGTTCAGTTCGGCCAGCCGGGTGGTGAGCTGGTCGAGCTTGGCTTGCATGCTCGTTTTCATTGGGGCGGTCGGAGCGGGCTCCGGAAAGAACGGCTGATTCGGGAAATCGGGAAGATAACCCGGGACGAAAGCCCCGGACAATGGGATGAAGCACCACGCGGGCCTGGTCGGCAACCCGCGCGATGCCGCGGCGTGTAGCGCCGCTAACGCTCGGAAGAAGAGTGAGCGTGCTTGTAGAAGCCGCTCATCAGTTCGATGAGCGAGTCGCGGTCCTCGGTGCTGGCGCGGTTGAGCGCGTGCGTCGGACCGTGGATCAGCTTGTTGGTGAGCGCCTGAGACAGCGCTTCGAGCACGGCAGCCGGATCGTCGCCGCGCGCGAGCAACTTTTGCGCCTTTTCGACTTCGGCGCGGCGCAGCGCGTCGGCCTGCGTATGCATGTGACGGATGACGGGCACGATGCTGCGTGCGTCGAGCCACTGCATGAAGTTCTGCACGCGCGTTTCGATGATCGTCTCGGCCTGCGCGACGGCGGCCTGGCGCGACGCATTGCCTTCGCGGACGATCGCACCGAGATCGTCGACCGTGTACAGGAACACGTCTTCGAGCTTGCCGACTTCCGGCTCGATGTCGCGCGGCACGGCGAGATCGACCATGAAAATGGGGCGGTGACGGCGTGCCTTCACCGCGCGCTCGACGGCGCCAAGACCGATGATGGGCAGCGTCGATGCCGTGCACGACACGATGATGTCGAACTCGTGCATGCGCGTGGGCAATTCCGACAGCGGAATCGACCGGCCATTGAAGCGGTCGGCAAGACGCTGGCCGCGTTCGGCCGTGCGGTTCGCGACGACCAACTCGCGCGGCTGTTGCGCGGCAAAGTGCGTTGCGCAAAGTTCGATCATCTCGCCCGCGCCGATGAACAGCACACGCTGATTCGACACCTTGTCGAAAATGCGCTGTGCGAGGCGCACCGCGGCGGCGGCCATCGAAACTGATTGCGCCCCGATTTCAGTCGTGGTGCGCACCTCTTTCGCGACGGCGAAGGTGCGCTGGAACAACTGGTTCAGATACGTGCCGAGCGCGCCCGCTTCCGACGCCGTGCGCACCGCATCCTTCATCTGGCCGACGATCTGCGTCTCGCCCAGCACCATCGAATCCAGCCCCGACGCGACGCGAAACGCGTGGCGCACGGCTTCCGACTGCGGCAGCGCGTATACGTGCGGCGCGAGTTCGTCGATGGTGATGTTGTGGTACTTCGACAGCCAGTGGATGGCGGCCTCGCGGGCGGCCTGGTCGTCGGTGGCGCAGTAGAGCTCGGTGCGGTTGCAGGTGGACAGAATGGCCGCTTCCGGCGCCGTGCGGGCCGTGCGGGCGAGGAAGATGTCCTTGAACGTCGAGAGTGCCGGCTTGATCTGCTCGACCGGAAACGCCACGCGTTCGCGCAAGGCGACGGGCGCGGTGTGATGGTTGATTCCGATCGTTAGCAGTTGCACGGGGACACTATGGCGTTTTTGGCGCGACGTATTGGGGCTATGGTTAGGCCCAATATTATAGCGTTTCCGCGATTCTTTCAGTCGGCGCGGGTTTATCCGCGCTATCCGTGTTTTCGACTGGAATCTGGTCCAGACGATAGCCGTAACCGTACAGCGGCGTAAGGGTGTAGCCGAATTCCGGCCGCAGTTCGAGCTTGGTGCGGATGCGCGACGCGTGCGTGTCGAGCGTGCGCGACTTTACGTCGCGGCGGCGCGACCAGACGGTTTCCAGGATGTGGGCGCGCGATACCGGCCGCGACATATTGGTAAACAGCAGCAGTGCGAACTGGAGTTCTTTCGGCGTCAGGGTGACGCTCTGTCCCCGAAAGCTGACGATCGAGCGGCCGGCGTCGAACGCATACTCGCCGAACATTTCGCGCACGCGGTTGCGCGGGCGACGGATCCCGGCGCGACGCATCAGCGCTTCGATGCGGGCCAGCATTTCGGGACCGCGCACGGGCTTCGACAGACAGTCGTCGGCGCCCGACTGCAACATTGCGACCAGCTCGCTTTCGCGCGGCGTCGTCATCATGGCAATGACGGGCAGGCCCGGCAGAACCTGGCGCACCCGCATGATCACGTCTTCCGCGGCGGCGTCGCCGCAATACGCGTCAGTGACGAGGAGATCGAAGAACTCGCTTGCGGCGCCCGTCAGAAAAGGCGCGCTGGAGGGGAAGTGATGACAGGCATGCCCCCCGGCAAGCAGTAGCCGGCCGACGATTTCCGCATGCCGGAGGTCAGGCTCAATAAGGGCAATTCGCATGGACGGTGGGGTGGGCGCAGCGATCTGGCACGGGAGGCTTTCAGCTTGCTTAACCTAACCCCGGCCCCTAAACTCAACCGCTACGCAGAAAGCCGCGCGGACCTTCTAGTGAAAGAGAAAAAATGCTAGCCATCGATAAAACAGCCGCCTATCAGAACAGTCTTAATTTGATGGGCGGTGGACGCTAATGGGCTGGCCTGGACTGATCATTCTTGGCGCCGTCGTTGGCGCGGCCAGCTGGTGGCTGCATCCGCTGCGGCGCGCGAGCCACGTCGCGCTGTGGATGGCGATGCTGATCGGCGTGGCGGGTGCCGTCATTGCGCATATGGCCGGCAACGTCACTCAGCTCTTCCACGACGGCGACACGCTCGAGTGGCCCGTCTGCATCGCTATCGCCCTGGTTGCCGTTGCCGTGACGGTCGGCTTGTTCTCCCGTCGATGAATTCTTGCAGGTGAAACCGATGAACGTACGACTCCCCGAAACCGCCTCGATCCCCGAGCGCATTGCGCAACTGCGCAGCGCCATGAAGCAGGCAGGGCTCGCCGCCTGGCTCGTGCCATCGGCGGATCCGCATCTTTCCGAATATCTGCCCGGCCGCTGGCAAGGCCGCGAATGGCTGTCGGGCTTCACCGGCTCGGTCGGCACGCTGGTCGTGACGGCGGATTTCGCCGGGCTGTGGGTCGACAGCCGCTATTGGGTGCAGGCCGAGGCGCAACTGGCAGGCACGGGCATCCAGCTGATGAAGATGTTCGGTGGGCAGCAAAGCGCGCCGCACATCGACTGGCTTGCGCAGAACGTACCGGCGGGCGCGTCGGTCGGCGTCGACGGCGCGGTGCTCGGCGTGGCGGCAGCGCGCGCGCTGACCGACGCGTTGACGGCTCGCGGCGTCGAGTTGCGCATGGACCTCGATCTGCTCGACACCGTCTGGCCGCAGCGTCCGTCGCTGCCGACGGGCGCCGTCTACGAGCACGTCGCGCCGCACGCGAGCGTGTCGCGCGCGGAAAAGCTGGACCAGATTCGCCGAGCGATGCAGGAGAAGGGCGCGCAGTGGCACTTCGTCTCCACGCTCGACGATCTCGCCTGGCTGCTGAATCTGCGCGGCGCGGACGTGAACTACAACCCGGTGTTCGTCGCGCATGCGTTGATCGGGCTGGAGCGCGCGTCGCTGTTCGTGGTCGACGGCAAGGTGCCGGCTGAACTGGCCGAATCGCTCGCGCGCGACGGCATTCGCGTCGAGGCGTACGCGAAAGCGGCCGACGCGCTCGCCGCGCTGCCGAACGGCCAGACGCTGCTAATCGACCCGCGCCGCATTACGTATGGCCTGTTGCAATCGGTGCCTGCTTCGGTGGCGATCGTCGAGGCTGTGAATCCGTCCACGTTCTTCAAGTCGCGGAAGACGGAAGCCGAAGCCGAACACGTGCGCGCGACGATGGAGCAGGACGGCGCGGCACTCGCCGAATTTTTCGCGTGGTTCGAAGGCGCGTTGGGCCGCGAAAAGATCACCGAACTGACCATCGACGAAAAGCTCACGGCGGCGCGCGCGCGTCGGCCGGGTTTCGTGACGCTGAGCTTCGCTACCATCGCCGGCTTCAAT
Organism: Paraburkholderia sp. SIMBA_054; assembly: GCF_046534875.1. Lineage (NCBI taxonomy): Bacteria > Pseudomonadati > Pseudomonadota > Betaproteobacteria > Burkholderiales > Burkholderiaceae > Paraburkholderia > Paraburkholderia sp. SIMBA_054. Next base: position 137,408 of record NZ_JAWRXV010000027.1, read on the forward strand.
GCGAACGGCGCGATGCCGCACTACCGCGCGACGCCCGGGTCGCATTCGACGATCGAAGGCAACGGCCTGCTGCTGATCGATTCGGGCGGCCAGTATCTGAGCGGTACGACTGACATCACGCGCGTCGTGCCCATCGGTACCATCAACGATGAACATCGCCGCGACTTCACGACCGTGCTGAAGGGCATGATGGCATTGTCGCGGGCGAAGTTTCCGCGCGGCATCCGTTCGCCGATGCTCGACTCGATCGCGCGCGCGCCGATTTGGGAAGCCGGCGCGGACTACGGGCACGGCACGGGCCACGGCGTCGGCTACTTCCTGAACGTCCACGAAGGCCCGCAGGTGATTTCGCACTACGCGCCCGCCGAGGCGTGGACGGCGATGGAAGAGGGGATGATCACGTCGATCGAGCCGGGCATCTACCGTCCGGGCAAGTGGGGCATCCGCATCGAGAATCTGGTGTTGAACCGCGCGGCAGGGAAGACCGAGTTCGGCGATTTCCTCGAATTCGAAACGCTGACGCTGTGTCCGATCGACACCCGCTGCGTCGCGTTGAACCTGTTGAACGACGACGAGCGCGCGTGGCTCAACGCGTATCACGAGATGGTGCGCACCCGCGTGTCGCCGCACGTGTCGGGCGACGCGAAGGCGTGGCTCGAGACGCGCACGCAGCCGGTCTGACGCGCTGCGCCGCGTTCCGCTGCGCGATCGATCGAAAGCAATTCGAGTCGATCGTGCAGCGGGTTTTCACACAGAATCCCATTCGCAGCTATGCTGACGAGTCGCTTCTAAACGGTGACTCGGCCGTTTAATGTCGCCGTTTCGCTCAATCCATCACCAACGAATAGCGAGGCTCGCATGCCCGGTGTTGCCGTCATCGTCATCGACGTACAGCAGATGTTCTTCAGCGGACCTTCGCCCGCGTATCGCGGCGAAGCAGTAATCGACGGCATCAACCGGCTCACGGCCTCGGCGCGCAAGGCGAATGCGCCCGTCTTCTTCGTGCAGCACGAGAGCGACGCAAACGGACCGCTCGCGCGCGGCAGCGACGCCTGGCAATTACCTGCCACGCTCGTGCGCGGACAAGCGGACGCGTCGATCTACAAGACGGTCGGCGATTCGTTCCATGAGACGCTGCTGGCCGATCAGCTCCGTCAACAAGACATCGATAGCGTGGTGATCTGTGGTTACGCGTCCGAGTTCTGCGTCAACGCAACCGCGCGCCGCGCCGAATTGCTCGGCCTGCGCACCACAATCGTCGCCGATCTGCACACCACGCAAGACAAGCCGCACCTCGCCGCCGACAAGATCGTCGAGCACCAGAACTTCGTCTGGACGAACTCGTCGATGACGGGCAAGCGCGTCAAGGTGCTTCCTCTCGCTGACATTCTGCAAACGGAGTTCGCATGACCATCAAGGCAGTCGTATTCGATTTCGGTGGCGTGCTGATCGACTGGAGCCCGCAGTATCTATATCGCGAGCTGATTCCCGACGATGCCGAACGCGCATGGTTCCTGTCGAATGTCTGCACGATGGACTGGGTCATTCGTCAGGACGGCGGCCAGCCGATCGCGGAAGGCACGGCCGAACTGATCGCGAAGTTTCCCGAGCACGAAGCGCTGATTCGCGCGTTTTACGAGCGTTGGCATCAAATGGTGGCGGGCGTGCTCGATGACGGCGTCGCGACGGTAGAGAAACTCGAAGCCGCGAATGTGCCGCTCTTCGGCCTGACGAACTGGTCGGACGAGACCTTCCCGTATGCGTGGGAGCACTACCCCGTGCTGCGGCGGTTCAAGGACATCGTCGTGTCGGGGCGCGTGAAGATGGTCAAGCCCGACCCGGCGATTTTCGCGGAGATGCTAAGCCGTATCCGCGCGCATCTGCCGGACATCGAGGCGCACGAACTGGTTTTCATCGACGACAACCTGAAGAACGCAGCCGCCGCGACCGAACTGGGCTGGCACGGCGTACACCACACGAACGCCGCGCAAACCGAAGCGAAACTCCGGGAACTGGGTCTTCCCGTATAAGACCGCGCTGAAGCGGGCCTCACTGTCCCAGCAAATTCTTCAGCGCGTTCCCAAGCCCTTTCACCGTTTCACCCGCGCCCTTCGCGACGCCCTCGGCGCTGACCCCGAGCGCCTTCGCGAAGTTCGCACGCAGCTCGGTCATCACGCTTTCATTGAGCTTGAACTTCGGGTCGCGCAGATTGCCGTCTATGACGAAGTGCAGCGTGATGTCGTCGCCGTGTTGTTTGAGCGCGGCGACGGCGGCGCGCGCCGGGATCTGCATGAACGTGTCGAGCGGGTCGTCCGTCGCGGCGAGTTGCAGATGATGCAGCGTGACCGTGCCCGGTGCGTGAATGTGATAGCTCGTCACCGTCGCCTGCAGGTTGAGGTCGAGCGTGCCGCCCGTCACCTGTGTTTTCGCGCCGGCCTTTTTCAACAGATACGGATCGAGTGTCACGACATCGACGCCGCGCAGCGTCGTGGTCGTCTGCGAGTCCTTGCTGGCGATCTTCGTCCAGCCGTCGAACGTCACCGTACCCGTGTGCGTCGGACCTTTGATCAAGCCTTTGACGGACAGACTGGTCGGTTCGGTGAGGTCGGGCAGATGGATGTGGTCGACGCTCGCATTCGCGTCACTGACTGTCACCTTGTAAGGCGGCTTGCGGATCATCTCGTCGTAGAAGACGAACTGGCCGTCCGCGAACGCGATGTGGTCGATGAGTTTCTCGGCGGGTAGCGGCGGCCGGTTCGGCGCCGCGCTGCTCGCTTCGCTTGCCGGCTGGCCGGGACGGCTCACCGATTGACGCAGCTTCGGCAAGATTTCCAGCTTGCCGGTCGCGGTGCGCACGACTACGAGACTGAAGCCGCGCACCACGACGCTTTGCAGATGCACGCGTTGCGCGAGCAGATCGCGAATGTCGGGCGTCATCGTGATTTCGTCGGCGGTGAAGGCGTCGGGTGTCGGCCAGTCGCTGGGTGCCGTCAGCCGGACGTGGCGCAGCGTGATCGCCGAAAAACCGACGTCGATGCGCTCAGCCGTGCCGAGCGGCGCAAGCGCTTCGGCGACGCGCTCTTTCACTTCGTGTTGCACGAAATACAACCCGCCGAGCGCAATCACGACGAGCAGCACGATCGCGCCTGCGACGGCCAACGTCACGCGCTTGCCCATCGACATCGCCATGCCACCTCCTCGTCCGTGCGCTGGCCGTGGTTCGGGTTAGATAGGGTGGATCTTGCCGCGCTTCGGCGAGCGGCGCAGGCAGCGGGTGCCCGCGTCTGAAACTGCCTGGATCGAATGCGACTTGCGAGTGACTGGAGCAACTCTTATGCCGTCCGCATCGGACCGTGCAAAACGGCCCGGCTGCGGACGGCGATACAGCGGAATAGCGGAGGCTTAACGGGTGATCGGCTTGTAGCGCAGACGCTTCGGACGCGCCGCTTCTTCGCCGAGACGCGCGCGCTTGTCCGCTTCGTATTCCTGGTAGTTGCCGTCGAAGAACGTGACTTGCGAATCGCCTTCGAACGCGAGGATGTGCGTCGCGATACGGTCGAGGAACCAGCGATCGTGCGAGATCACCATGACCGAGCCGGCGAATTCGAGCAGTGCGTCTTCGAGCGCGCGCAGCGTTTCGACGTCGAGATCGTTCGACGGTTCATCCAGCAGCAGCACGTTGCCGCCTGCGATCAGCGTCTTGGCCAGATGCAGACGGCCGCGCTCGCCGCCCGACAGATTGCCGACGATCTTCTGCTGGTCGCCGCCCTTGAAGTTGAAGCGGCCGATATACGCGCGCGACGGCGTTTCGTACTTGCCGACCGTCAGCACGTCCGCGCCGCCGGAGATCGCTTCGAACACCGTCTTCGAGCCGTCGAGCGCGTCGCGGCTCTGATCGACGTAGGCGAGCTTGACGGTCGGACCTTGCACGATTTCGCCCGAATCCGGCTGCTCCTTGCCCGTCAGCATGCGGAACAGGGTCGACTTACCGGCGCCGTTCGGGCCGATGATGCCGACGATCGCGCCTGCCGGAATCTTCAGGCTCAGGTCGTCGATGAGCAGGCGGTCGCCATACGATTTGCTGACGTTCTTGAATTCGATCACTTCATTGCCGAGGCGGTCGCCGACGGGAATGAAGATTTCCTGCGTTTCATTGCGCTTCTGATATTCCTGGCTGTTCAGTTCCTCGAAGCGGGCGATACGCGCCTTCGACTTCGCCTGACGGCCCTTCGGATTCTGGCGCACCCATTCCAGTTCTTTCTTGATCGCCTTCTGGCGCGCCGATTCGGTCGCCTCTTCTTGCTTCAGGCGGTCTTCCTTCTGGTCGAGCCAGCTGCTGTAGTTGCCCTTCCACGGAATGCCGTGGCCGCGGTCGAGTTCGAGAATCCACTCGGCGGCGTTGTCGAGGAAGTAGCGATCGTGGGTGACGGCGACGACGGTGCCGGGGAAACGCGTGAGGAACTGTTCGAGCCATTCGACGGATTCGGCGTCGAGGTGGTTGGTCGGTTCATCGAGCAGCAGCATGTCGGGCTTTTGGAGCAGCAGCTTGCACAGCGCGACGCGGCGCTTTTCGCCGCCCGACAGGTTCTCGATCTTCGCGTCCCACGGCGGCAGGCGCAGCGCGTCGGCGGCGACTTCGAGCTGCTGCTCGGGGCTGCCGCCGTCCGATGTCGCGAGGATGGCTTCGTACTTCGCCTGCTCGGCGGCGAGAGCATCGAAGTCGGCGTCCGGCTCGGCGTAGGCGGCGTAGATCTCATCGAGCTTCTTGTGCGCCTGGAACACGTCGCCGAGACCGTCTTCGACGGCTTCGCGCACGGTCTGTTGCGGATCGAGCTGCGGCTCCTGCGGCAGATAGCCGATGTTCAGGTTCGGCATCGGCGTGGCTTCGCCTTCGATGTCCTTGTCGACGCCGGCCATGATCCTGATCAGCGTGGACTTGCCCGAGCCGTTCAGGCCGAGCAGGCCGATCTTGGCGCCGGGGAAGAATGACAGCGAGATGTCTTTCAGGATTTGACGCTTGGGCGGCACGATCTTGCCGACCCGGTTCATGGTGAAGACGTATTGGGCCATTTGCTTACGCTTGGGTTGGGGGCGCGGTCCGCGCGACGGCGGACGGCGTCAGGTGAATGGGTTTGGTGTGGCTGGTAGCTGCTTGTTGTTGCCGGGCGCTGCGGGTATTGGATTGGCGCGCGCCGCGGGCGGAAACCGTATTGTACTTCGTGTGTGTTCGACGCTTTTTGTTTGGGGTAGGGGTTTGACACTGCGTGAGGCGTTGTTGTGCGGGTTTTGTCTCTGCGGGGCGTTGGGGTAGTAGCGATTCGCACTTGGTTTCGCTGGCATCCGTGATTTGCTCTTGCGTTGGCATCCGCGATTTGCCTTCGTACTTCACGCGTTGCCCCTGTGCGGGGCGGCACCTACTTTTCTTTGCCGCCGCAAAGAAAAGTAGGCAAAAGAAAGCGGCTAACACCGCCAGTCCTTGTGTTTGCTTGAGGGCCCCAAAAGGGTCTTATGCTTCACGCGGCAATCACGTGACCCACGTTCGTTGCCAACGCTTCGAATGCGCGCCTCACCCGCTTCACGCGCCCGCATTACAGCACGCCGTGTCAGATATTCCACGGCCGCCCAGGCGGCAAACTGTGTGTAGGCCCAAGTGCTCCACACGCCTCACTTCGGACCGATAGCAGACGCGTCCCAGCCTGTAAGAGCGCTAACATGTATGACACGACAACCTACACACAGTTTGCCACCTGGGCGGCACATACCGTTCGCTGTCGCTGGCCCGTGCAAAAGCATTCGAAGCGGGTGGGTCGCTCATTCAAAGCGTTGGCAACGAGCATCGACCAGGGCACTTCGGTGCGAAGAGTGGGGACGTGGGGGGGCCGTGGATAAGAACACGTGCTGGCGGTGTTAGCCGCTTTCTTTTGCCTACTTTTCTTTGCGGCGGCCGGTGTGTGTCAAGGTAGTTGTCGCCTGAACCGCGTTACGCTGCCTGCCTGTACATTTTGACTGAGGCCGGGGCTCG
>NZ_JAWRXV010001589.1:0-240 GCF_046534875.1 Paraburkholderia sp. SIMBA_054
CTTTCACTGAACGATCCGCGCTGGGGCCGTGGCGATGGCAATGGCGAGCGCCAGCGGCCCGTCGAGCCCAAGCGGCCGCAGGCCAAGGAAGGTGAAGGCCCGCCCGATCTCGACGAGATGTGGCGGGATTTCAACCGTCGTTTGAGCCGGATGTTCGGCCGCAAGGGCGGCGGTGCCGGCGGCGGCCGTCCGGACAACGGTCGTGGCGCGCGCATCGGCGTCGGCATCGTGATCGGCGTG
>NZ_JAWRXV010001590.1:0-240 GCF_046534875.1 Paraburkholderia sp. SIMBA_054
CCGTCGCCTGCAACGTATCGACGCCGCTCGCGCCGCCGTTCTTCACGCCGAAGCTTTCATAGCCGCGCGCATAGACTTCGAACATCCGCTCGCCGAGACTGCCGAACGGCCGCCAGTACGCTTCGACACCGCCTTGCCAGTTGTTCGACGTACCCGGCGTCGGCGACGATGCATAGCCGGGCTGCATGCCCGCGCCGCGATCATTGAGCGACGCGTTAAAGCCCCAGTTGCGCGTGACGT
>NZ_JAWRXV010001591.1:0-240 GCF_046534875.1 Paraburkholderia sp. SIMBA_054
GCGACAGCGACGTGCCAACGAGCGTCGGGCTGCCGTAGACGAACGTATTCAGGAAGTTCGCCGCGTCAGGTACCTGCACGGGCGTCATGCTATCGGCACCGTTCGACAGGTCAAAGGAGTGCAGCGCACCCCTGCCGCTCACGATAAACAGCCGGTTGTGCGCGCGGTCGATGGTGGGCGTGTCGATGAAGCCCCCCTTGCCGCCGGATGCTGAGAAATCGTCGCAGCTGGTTTGCACGG
>NZ_JAWRXV010001592.1:0-240 GCF_046534875.1 Paraburkholderia sp. SIMBA_054
CCGGAAAGCTGGCGTGGCAGGCGCTCGAGATAAGGCGTCAGCTGCAGCATCTCCGCAGCCTTGTGAATGCGGCTCTTGCATTCATCCTTGCTCTTGCCCGCGAGCTGCATGCCGAAGGCCATGTTCTCGTAGACTGTCATATGCGGATAAAGCGCATAGGACTGGAACACCATGGCGATGCCGCGCTTCGAAGGTGCGAAGCTATTGACCACCGTTCCGTCGATGGACAGATCACCTGAT
>NZ_JAWRXV010001593.1:0-240 GCF_046534875.1 Paraburkholderia sp. SIMBA_054
GTCGCGGCCGGCTTTTTCGTTCCGAGTCCACACTTCCGACCATGATCGAATTGAATCTCGAGCGCGACCGGCGCGCCGCTCCCACGCTCGTCGACCAGGTCGTGCAAGGCTTCGCGCAAGCCATCGAGGCGCAGTCGCTGCGCGCGGGCGCACTGCTGCCGTCGGTGCGGCAACTCGCGCAGACGCATGAGTTGAGCACCTTCACGGTGACGGAGGCGTACAACCGTCTGGTGTCGATGG
>NZ_JAWRXV010001594.1:0-240 GCF_046534875.1 Paraburkholderia sp. SIMBA_054
GTCAAACGTCTGGATATAAAAGAATTAGAGAAGAAACTTCATTTCCTGTTGATGATTTACCTCAAAAGTTAGATTTAAAGAACCTATTAACGTCTCTGCCTTTTACATTCACTCAACATCCAGAATTATTAGGGTTATTAGTAACGGAACGCACAACCTTTTACATTGAGACAGGCGTAAAAGTGGACTTGGATCAAAGCAGCTATCTTGGGATCACAGATTATGAATTAGAAATTGAAT
>NZ_JAWRXV010001595.1:0-240 GCF_046534875.1 Paraburkholderia sp. SIMBA_054
GCGCGCGCGTATCAGCAGGTGCCGATTGCGATCACTGTGGAAGGCGCGAACATACTCACGCGCTGCCTGATCATTTTCGGCCAGGGCGCGATTCGCTGCCATCCGTATGTGCTGAAGGAGATGAGCGCGACCCGCGAGGCGGACCGCGCCAAAGCGCTGCGCGATTTCGACGACGCGTTCTTCGGCCACGTCGCCTTCACGCTTTCGAACGTGGTACGCAGCTTCGTCTACGGCATCACG
>NZ_JAWRXV010001596.1:0-240 GCF_046534875.1 Paraburkholderia sp. SIMBA_054
ATATTTTAATTCCCGCTCTTGAAGTACATTTTCAATCTTTTTCATCATTTCAATCCGAGAATCTGACAGTGATTTTTTCTTATCATTTCTTCGATGTTTTGAGCTTCTTTTATAATCTAAGCGAATTTTATTCTCTTTGTAATAATCCACACATTCCTTATAAAGTTCATGCAGATTTTCAATTCCACAATTTTTAAAAGTCTCTTCTAATAAATCGTAATTGAATAGTTTCTGTTCTCT
>NZ_JAWRXV010001597.1:0-240 GCF_046534875.1 Paraburkholderia sp. SIMBA_054
GTGACGTAGGGCTGGCCGTACTTGTCCAGCAGCTGGTGCAGGTAGGCGCTGCCGATGGCGATGTTGACGTCCGGGTCGTACAGGCTGGAGGCACCGGTGTAGCTGTCCAGGCCGATCTTCTTCGCCACCCCGGACGCGGTGCCGGGCAGCACCTGCATCAGGCCCATGGCATTGGCCGGCGAGCGGGCGTTGGGATTGAAGATGCTCTCGGCGCGGATCTCGGCGGCGACCCAGGCCGGG
>NZ_JAWRXV010001598.1:0-240 GCF_046534875.1 Paraburkholderia sp. SIMBA_054
TGCCGCATTCCTCGCCGATCTCGCAGAGCGGGCTTTTGTTCTACAACACGTTGTTCGATGAAAATGCCGCAAGCCACATCGCGCTTGGCCAGTGCTATTCCAAGTGCTTTATCGACGGCGCAAAACTGACACCGGAACAGATCAAGGCGCAGGGTGGCAATTCGAGTCTCATCCATATCGACTGGATGATTGGTTCCGGCCAGATCGACGTTGATGGCATCAATGCGGATGGAACCCGAG
>NZ_JAWRXV010001599.1:0-240 GCF_046534875.1 Paraburkholderia sp. SIMBA_054
TACGGTTCATGCACAATAGCAGGATTGGCCGCAGTGCAACATTCGGCCGAACGGCATAGGAGAAGGCCTATGCGCGCCTATGCGCGCGTAATCGGCGCCTATGCCGTTCGGCTGACTTCACGCTGCGCGCGGCTCGTGGTCTCATTGCTCATCAACTGCATGGAGGTTCTGGATGTCGTCACTGAACACAAATCTGAATGGCAAGGTCGCGGTGGTTACCGGGGCCGCGAGCGGCATCGG
>NZ_JAWRXV010001600.1:0-240 GCF_046534875.1 Paraburkholderia sp. SIMBA_054
GTCCAACCGCTCGGTCAGAGCAGTGGTATCGACCGCCGTGTCCCGCTCAGCCTCCCTCGGCAAGGCGGCAAATTGCTGCTGAAGATCGGTGAAGGAACCTGCCACCGCCTCTGCCTTGATCTCGGCTGCCTGAACATTCTTTTCCAGAGCCGCAAGCTGCGCGCGGCTTGTATCGTCAAGCGGCGCCGGTGTCGGATTGGTCCGCAAATCGGCGATCTGCTGTTCCATATGCGCAAGCTG
>NZ_JAWRXV010001601.1:0-240 GCF_046534875.1 Paraburkholderia sp. SIMBA_054
GGCCGGCTGCTGCCCTCGGAACGGCGCATCGGCCTGTTCCGGGTGCCGGTCTACACCTGGGAGGCGAAAGTGCGCGCGACCTTCGCGCCGATGCCGTATGCCGCCGCCGACGGGCGCGTCTACGGCCAGCCCTACCTGGCGCTGGGCCTGTCGGATGTGCGCGGCCTGGTCGGCGTGCCTTCGCTGACCGTCGATGGCCGCGAGCTGGCGCTGCGCGCCGGCGGTGGTGCGCTCGAGCGC
>NZ_JAWRXV010001602.1:0-240 GCF_046534875.1 Paraburkholderia sp. SIMBA_054
TTGAAGAAAACGCCCGAAAAAGGCCGCGCACGTTTCCTGATCATTGAAACCCTAAAGAACAGCGGCATACTGCAGCCAAATGAGGTTGCCCTGAATTCAATCACTATTGCTAACCAGCTCATAAAAAAGGGTAATCCTCTCGGCGACCTCGAAGCTGCAATTGACCCGCTGATAGAGGATGGGGTGCTGTTTAGACCTGGAAAAAGGTCTCCGTTATTCGCGTTGACCGGGAAGGGATAT
>NZ_JAWRXV010000244.1:0-468 GCF_046534875.1 Paraburkholderia sp. SIMBA_054
ATAGGCATGCTTGGCGGCTATCTGAATCGCAAGCATGACCGGTCACCAGGACCGACAGTCATATGGCGTGGATTTCTCGTCCTGCACGAAATTACGAAGATGTATCAGCTCTTCAGGCAAAGCGGATAGCATGCTCAGTAAAAATGTGGGTAAACCTGAGACTTCGGACCGATAGCGCACGCGTTCCACCATGTAAGAGCGCCAAGCTATACGGCGCGACAACCTACACACAGTTTGCCACCTGGGCGGCACATACCATTCGCTGCCGTTTGCCGGTGTATGGGAATGCGAAGCGGGTGAGGCGCTCATTTAGCGCGTTGGCAACACACGCGAACAGATACGCCGCCGCGTGAAGCGTAGGACCGGTTGGGGGCCCTCATGCAGGAAGAAAAACTGGCGGTGTGAGCCGCTTTCTTTTGCCTACTTTTCTTTGCGGCGGCAAAGAAAAGTAGGTGCCGCCCCGCACAG
>NZ_JAWRXV010001603.1:0-240 GCF_046534875.1 Paraburkholderia sp. SIMBA_054
GGATTAACCTTGCCCGGCATGATCGATGAGCCTGGTTGTACCGCTGGCAACCTAATCTCGGCTAAGCCAGCGCGTGGCCCAGAAGACATCAATCTAAGATCGGATGATAGCTTGGAAATAGTGACTGCGATGGCCTTGAGACTTCCGGAGACTCGTATCCAGTGATCGGCATTCTGCAGTGCGTCGAACAGGTTCTCCTCGACATGATAGTTTTTGCTGGTGAGCAATCGAAGCTCTTCG
>NZ_JAWRXV010001604.1:0-240 GCF_046534875.1 Paraburkholderia sp. SIMBA_054
GCGTCATTCCATCGTCGCCGCCAAAGGCTGACAGGGAAACCATGAAGAAGAAGGCCATCTGCCCGAAGGCCAACGTGATCATGATGAAATAGACGCCGCTGGTTCTAAGCGAAATATAGCCGGTGACGAGGGCGAAGAACGCCGCAACAACGATGGCCGCAACCAGCTGGAGGATCAGATCGTCGATGCCATAGCTGGACAGGATGCCGACTGCATAGGCGCCGATCCCGATATAGGCAG
>NZ_JAWRXV010001605.1:0-240 GCF_046534875.1 Paraburkholderia sp. SIMBA_054
CCATTCGGGCAACAATTCCCCCAGATGAGCCCAGCAACGGAATCCGCGATGCGCCGCAGTCTTGCCCTGTTCCTGCTCCTTGCCGGCTGCCTGGTCCCGGCCCTGGCCGCCGCCCAGGCCGACCTGCGCACCGAAGGCGACGTCGCCAGGGCGCAGGGTACCTACGAGGCCGAAGTGCCGGTCAACAGCCAGGGCGAGGGCGACCGTGCCGGCGCGCTGGCGCGCGCGCTGGGCAGCGTG
>NZ_JAWRXV010001606.1:0-240 GCF_046534875.1 Paraburkholderia sp. SIMBA_054
TCTGTTCGGCGACCCGCTGCCGGACGTGTTCCGCGAGGCGATTGCACGGCCTTCAGGAGCAAGCGACGCCTGGGATTGGGTCGGCTACGACCACTCATGGGTGGAGGTGGGCGGACGCCGCGTGCAGTCGGTGCCGGGCGGCACGCACTGGGGCGGCGGCATGTCGATCAGCGCAAACGATCAGTTGAAGATCGCGCAGATGCTACTCGACGAAGGCGTCGCATCGGGGCGCCGTGTGCT
>NZ_JAWRXV010001607.1:0-240 GCF_046534875.1 Paraburkholderia sp. SIMBA_054
GCAGGACGATTGCGTGGTTGCACCGGAGCGTGTTCCCGTCGATCGGTTCGACGTTCACGCCGAATGTGGTCTATGGTTCGGCGGGTGAGCTCGGTCAGGGTGTGACCGACATGCCCTATGAAGTCGCCAACGTGCAGTGCGAAAACGGGGCGGCGCCTGCGCATACACGTATCGGTTGGTATCGCTCGGTGTACAACATCCCGCACGGCTTCGCATTGGGCTCGTTCGTCGACGAACTCG
>NZ_JAWRXV010001608.1:0-240 GCF_046534875.1 Paraburkholderia sp. SIMBA_054
CCGGAAGGCCTGCAGGCTGCGTTCACATCCGTTTTCCCGATCGTTTCGCACAACGGGTTCGCACGTCTTGAGTTCGTCAGCTACATGCTGTCGCCGCCGGCATTCAACATCAAGGAATGTCAGCAGCGCGGTTTGACGTACTGCTCGGCGCTGCGCGCGAAAGTGCGTCTGGTGCTGCTCGATAAAGAATCGCCGAGCAAGCCGGTCGTCAAGGAAGTGAAGGAACAGGAAGTGTACATG
>NZ_JAWRXV010001609.1:0-240 GCF_046534875.1 Paraburkholderia sp. SIMBA_054
GTTTTGCATGTCGAAGATGTAGTATCGCTTGGCGTCGACCGGGTGATCGAGATCACGCGCGAGGTTGTCGGCGAAGGTCCAGTCTATCTTTCCTTTGATATCGATAGCCTTGATCCCGGCTTTGCGCCAGGTACCGGCACGCCTGAGGTTGGCGGCCTGCAGCCTCGTGAAGCAATGCAGATCATCCGCGGCCTTAACGGCTTGAATTTCATAGGATCGGATGTGGTTGAGGTGGCACCG
>NZ_JAWRXV010001610.1:0-240 GCF_046534875.1 Paraburkholderia sp. SIMBA_054
TCATTCGTTGCTAGATTGTGCGCCAAATTTTCCGTTTGCGCTAATCTTTTTGTAACGAATTTTAACAATTTTAATGCAATGCTTGGATTTCTCTCCATAATACTATCCATATTAGCCTTTGTTAACATACAAATTTTCGTATCCTCCATCGCATATGCACTAAAATTACTTTTTTCCTCAGAATTAAATATGTTTAATTCGCAGAAGCATTCACCACTTGTTAATATGTGCAAAATTTGT
>NZ_JAWRXV010000245.1:0-466 GCF_046534875.1 Paraburkholderia sp. SIMBA_054
GCTCGCCGTTAACGGTTCTGCCGCCAGTGCAACGCATCGATTCAATGATGAACGGGCAGGTAAAAGTGCAGGGAATGCCGGATATCAACAAATTACCTGCCGATCGTGAAAGCATGTTCTACTTCAACGTGCGCGAGATCCCGCCAAAATCAGACAAACCCAACACCCTGCAAATCGCGCTGCAAACGCGTATCAAGTTGTTCTGGCGACCAAAGGCGCTGGAAAACACCAGCATGAAAAGTCCGTGGCAGCATAAAGTTACTTTAACCCGCAGCGGTCAGGCATTTACCGTCAATAACCCGACGCCATACTACGTGATTATCAGCAACGCCAGTGCGCAGAAAAACGGTAATCCGGCTACGGGGTTCTCGCCTCTGGTCATTGAGCCGAAAACCACAGTTCCGCTGAATGTGAAAATGGATAGCGTACCGGTACTGACTTACGTCAACGACTTTGGCGCACGGAT
>NZ_JAWRXV010001611.1:0-240 GCF_046534875.1 Paraburkholderia sp. SIMBA_054
GTGACGACGGGCGCCGTCCAGCACACGTTGCTGTTCGGTCTCGACTATCAGCGCTCGATGCTGGGCGACACAGAGGGCAATTCCGTCCTCGGCACGGTCGATCTGTATAACCCGAACTTCTCGTCGCTGCCGACACAGCAAGCGAACACGCGCCTCGACTATTCGTTGAGCACGGTCGGCGTCTATGCGCAGGACGAGGCGCGCTGGCGCAACTGGGTGCTGACGTTCGGCGTTCGTGAG
>NZ_JAWRXV010001612.1:0-240 GCF_046534875.1 Paraburkholderia sp. SIMBA_054
GTATTCAGCGTCGTCTTCGGACAGACGGTCAGCGGCAAACGAAACGTCGAGGTGCTGTGGATCAATCTCAATGATTGCTTCCCCTTCCATCAGACGTTTGGTGTTTTCAGCCATTTCCTCGATTGAACGTACAACGGTCTTGGCAGCCCCTGTCATTCCGTAGCCCGGTTTTGCAACCGGATTCTCGCCTGTAATCGACGCGATATCGAGATTTGCGAACGGGTTTTTACGTGACATTGG
>NZ_JAWRXV010001613.1:0-240 GCF_046534875.1 Paraburkholderia sp. SIMBA_054
CATCGTGAGGGTGGCCAGCGCCAGTTCCTTGGCGGTGTTGAGCACTTCGACCCCGGCCTGGTAGTTACGCGAGGCCGAGATCAGGTTGACCATCTGCGCGACCGGGTCCACGTCGGGCGAATAGACGTAGCCATCGGCATCGGCCAGTGGGTGGTTGGGCTCGTAGCGCTTGATAGGCGGGGCGTCGGTGGTGGTGATTTCCTTGACCTTCACCCCGGTCAGGCTCGGGTCCTGGGCATT
>NZ_JAWRXV010001614.1:0-240 GCF_046534875.1 Paraburkholderia sp. SIMBA_054
GGCATACTTTCGGTATTCATTTATATGATGTGTTTTAGGTATATGGCTAGTCATAAATTATCCAAGGTAAAGCAAGGTGTACTCCTATATGGACTAGGCATAATCTCGATTGCGTTATTTGCAGGTTTAATTATTTTTAGTGGCATTTATAGTACAACTTTTATAAAACTTGATAACACAGGTAATATTATTGCTGTTATACTAGCCATTTCAATATTCATCCTCATATCCTTATGGAGC
>NZ_JAWRXV010001615.1:0-240 GCF_046534875.1 Paraburkholderia sp. SIMBA_054
TCGAAAAGCGCCGCGCCCACCTCTTCCTCAAGCTTCGCGATCTGCCGGCTCAGCGCGGACACGGCCACATACAGCCGCGTCGATGCCTGGCTGAGCGAACCGCTGCGAGCCACCTCCAGAAAATAACGCAGTGCGGTGTTGTCCATATCGGTCGAGCTGCCCTTTGCCGTTTCGGCAACGATCGGTGCCAAATATTGTAATTGTCCACAAATATCGTCCACGCCAGGATTGCAGATAACG
>NZ_JAWRXV010000246.1:0-464 GCF_046534875.1 Paraburkholderia sp. SIMBA_054
CCGCTGGCTGTGGCGAAGCTGCTCAAGGCGCTGGTCGACAAGGAACAGCCTCAACTGGTGATTCTCGGCAAGCAGGCGATCGACGACGATTCCAACCAGACGGGCCAGATGCTCGCTGCGCTGGCGAATCTCCCGCAGGCGACGTTTGCATCGAAGGTTGTCGTGGCGGATGGCAAGGCGACGGTGTCGCGCGAAGTGGATGGCGGCGCGGAAACGTTGTCGCTCACGCTTCCGGCTGTGATCACGACCGATCTGCGCCTGAACGAGCCGCGCTATGTGACGCTGCCGAACATCATGAAGGCAAAGAAGAAGCCGCTTGAAATCGTGAAGCCCGAAGATCTGGGCGTCGATGTCACGCCGCGTCTGAAGACGCTGAAGGTCAGCGAGCCGCCGAAGCGCTCGGCTGGTGTGAAGGTGGCCGATGTGAAGACGCTGGTCGAGAAGCTGAAGACCGAAGCCAAAGT
>NZ_JAWRXV010001616.1:0-240 GCF_046534875.1 Paraburkholderia sp. SIMBA_054
ATCGATTTCAGTTGAAAGCTTTTACATGCCTTCCGGGCCACGGTTCATGGCTGCAACACCCGTACGGCAGGTCTCAACCAGTCCGAGTGGCTTCATGATCGAGATGAACTGATCAATCTTGGCAGTCTTCCCGGTGATCTCCAGGATGAAGTGATCTGTCGTCGCGTCAACCACCTTGGCCTTGAATGCGTCGGCAAGACGAAGCGTTTCCGCCCTCGCCTCGCCTTTGCCGGCAACCTT
>NZ_JAWRXV010001617.1:0-240 GCF_046534875.1 Paraburkholderia sp. SIMBA_054
GGTGGTGACCGGCCTGACGGCTGCGCCCTCGATCTGGCTGTGGGCACCGGCTGCCAGGAAATTCGGCCTTTTCAATGCATTTGCCCTGACGGCCATTCTGGAGGCTGTCGGCGTTGCCGCGAGCGTGGTTCTGGCTCCGCCGCTCGGGCCTCTGGTGGGCGGCGCGCTTCTGGGCATCACTTTCATGGCATTGACGGCGTTTGGATTGCAGATCGCCCGTACACTCGCACCGGCTTCGCC
>NZ_JAWRXV010001618.1:0-240 GCF_046534875.1 Paraburkholderia sp. SIMBA_054
CACGATGCGTGGTGCCATGCAGGCGGACATTGGCGACGGTGTCTAACCACTCGCGCAACTGACGGTTCATGTCACCGAGATTCTGGAAGCGGCGTGCCAGGAAGAAGTCCTGCCGGATATAACGGTAGGGGCGTTCAACCTTGCCCTTGGTCTTGGCCCGGTAAGCCTTGCATGCACGTGGAGCGAAGCTGTAGTGCTGCGCAAACGCGACCAGCTTCGCGTTGTAGACGATGTGCTTCT
>NZ_JAWRXV010001619.1:0-240 GCF_046534875.1 Paraburkholderia sp. SIMBA_054
GGAGAATGCTTTATGATGACCAATTTACAAAAGGAGTTTTTTAAACGACTAAAAATTCCTGCAAAAGAAATAACATTTAATGATTTAGATGAAATTCTCTTGAAAATGGGCTTGATTCTCCCCTATGAAAATCTCGATATTATGGCTGGTACTATTAAAAACATCTCAAAAAATAACTTAGTAGAAAAGTTACTAATTCAAAAACGAGGCGGTCTTTGTTATGAATTAAACTCCTTATTG
>NZ_JAWRXV010001620.1:0-240 GCF_046534875.1 Paraburkholderia sp. SIMBA_054
TTAGGAAAAGAAGGTGAAAAGGGATACGACGAATCGGAAACCCAGTATTACCTGAATGTCCATTACGTCGAGAACTACAAAATTACGTATTCTGCTGAGACAGAAGACGGGCCAGTCGTGGAAATCGTTGTGATCAGAAGTAAATAAAGCGGTTCTGCACACTGCCATGAAGCGGCAGTGCCGATACCGGCGCATAAAAAATTCATGCGCACACCAAATGGTTTTAGCGGAAGCTAAAAC
>NZ_JAWRXV010001621.1:0-240 GCF_046534875.1 Paraburkholderia sp. SIMBA_054
TTCATTAACGGATAAAAATATTGACAATGCCAATACATTCATTTGACCAGAACTTAACACATATTTAGCACTAGTTTCTTTGCTTATACCGTTCTCTTCCTTGCTTGTTAATTTGATGCTAAGCTCTTCCTCATCGGCAACAAACTTCAGTTGTTTGGAACTAACCATAGGGTTTAAATATCTGTATAACTGTTGAACGCTTGAATTTTCTTGATTTAGAAAATTTATTGCCTCGGAGCC
>NZ_JAWRXV010001622.1:0-240 GCF_046534875.1 Paraburkholderia sp. SIMBA_054
CCCATGTGTCTTCATGGTGGAAATGCACCTCACGGACACGTCGAGCAGATCAACCAGCGTCCCGGCGTCACTGACGATGCGGCCACGGAGAAATGGTTTGACAGATGACACCCGGCAGGACTGCGCACCGTCCTCGCGCGCCGATCGCGAAGAGTTGCACTTCCGGCGCATCGACATGCGGGGATTCCGCCGCAAAGACGGATTGTTCGAGGTCGAGGGTCGGGTGGTTGACAGAAAGCC
>NZ_JAWRXV010001623.1:0-240 GCF_046534875.1 Paraburkholderia sp. SIMBA_054
CCGTCGACGGCAGCGGAAATCGAGCTGCTGAAGTCGCGTCTCGTGACGGAGGAGACCGTCAAGAAGCTGCACCTCGACATCACGGCCACGCCGCGCTACATGCCGGTGATCGGAGGTCTGATTGCCGGGCTGGTGAACGGGCAATGGGGCCTCAAGCTGCCCCAGTTCATCAACCTGTCCGGCTATGCGTGGGGCAATGAGAGTATCTCGGTGTCGCGCTTCGACACGTCGAAGGAGATG
>NZ_JAWRXV010001624.1:0-240 GCF_046534875.1 Paraburkholderia sp. SIMBA_054
CGTCCTTTGCGACAGACACGCCGCGTTCGCTCTCTGCCGGTTGCACGCTTGCGCAAGCGGGTCTCGTCGAACGGATGTGGCGCGACTTGCAGGATGAATGGCAGGTGCCGGTGCACCTTGTGATCGGCGGCGGCGCGGCGGACGAAGTGGCGAGCGCGTTGAAAGTGCCGCATACTCGCCACGATTCGCTGGTCTTGTCCGGGCTCGCATTGATCGCTTCGGAGCGCGACGCTTAAAGAC
>NZ_JAWRXV010001625.1:0-240 GCF_046534875.1 Paraburkholderia sp. SIMBA_054
GGAAAACACAGAAAAGCGGAACATCCGATTCATCATATTGTGGGGTTTTGTGTTAGGCTTACTATATGTTGCCGTGAACAAAAGGCGAAGCTATCCGAGTCAGCGATTCGTCGCCGATTCGTTCCGGCTTTGGCCTGAAGGTTAATGAAGATCGTGTTCGCAACCGTTCAGGGATTAACGAACTATCAGTAATCATTAAGATTTTCTGAAGAATCGCCTTGCTACCGGAACAGCCTGTTG
>NZ_JAWRXV010001626.1:0-240 GCF_046534875.1 Paraburkholderia sp. SIMBA_054
CTGTGGATGCCGGCAGGCTGGGTACACAGCGTGCGCTGCATCGGCGAGGTCCACATGCGCAGCCTGTACATCCGCCCGGAGGCAGTCGCGCACCTGCCCGGACGCGCGGCCGCGGCGGTGGACATCCAGCCACTGCTGCGCGAGCTGATCGAAAGCGCGATCCGGATCGTGCAGCCCTATGACGAGGATGCGCGCGACGGCCACCTGATGCGCCTGCTGCTCGACGAGCTGCGCACGATG
>NZ_JAWRXV010001627.1:0-239 GCF_046534875.1 Paraburkholderia sp. SIMBA_054
CCGGACTGGCCGAGGTCGCTATCGATCACAATAATGCGGTCCTCGGACCACCCCAGGGCGACCGCCCGTTGGCGCAGTGCATATTGGCGCTTGGTGCTCTCGGTATTCTCGAACACCTGACGCAATGTGGATTGCCGGTAATTCCGATCTCGGAATTACCGGCATAATTCCGTGTAATAAAATATGGCCGAGTAATTTCATTTTTGTCCGCAATTAGTAACGTTTTCGTTCCAATGTAG
>NZ_JAWRXV010001628.1:0-239 GCF_046534875.1 Paraburkholderia sp. SIMBA_054
GTTTTACTGATGAATATATAGTTAACGGTTATGGAAGTTATAATGACGACATTCTGAAAACTATTAAAGAATCGTTAATCAAAGATGGTGTTCCACTTGATGCTACGTATACGGGTAAAGCATTTTGGGGAATGAAAAAGTATATTGAAAGTAATCAAATTAAAGATAAAAGAATCTTATTTATACACACGGGTGGAACACCACTTTTTTTTGATGAGTTGGGGGAACTAAACAATGAC
>NZ_JAWRXV010000247.1:0-462 GCF_046534875.1 Paraburkholderia sp. SIMBA_054
CTGTTGGCAATAATGTTGCCGACGGCTGGGCCAATCTGGTCGCCGGCAAGTCGGGTATTGCCAATATCACGAAGTTCGCCGCTACGAACTTCTCGACTCGTTTCGCCGGCGAGTTGAAGGGCTTCAATATCGAGGACTACATCCCCGGTAAGGAAGCGCGCCACATGGACACGTTCATCCATTACGGCGTGGCTGCCGGCATCCAGGCGATGCAGGACAGCGGCCTTGAAGTCACCGACGAGAATTCGGAGCGTATCGGCGTCGTGGTCGGCTCGGGCATCGGCGGTCTGCCGATGATCGAAGTCACGCAAACCGAATTGCTCAATCGCGGCCCGCGCCGCATTTCGCCGTTCTTCGTGCCGGCGTCGATCATCAACATGATCTCCGGGCACCTGTCGATCAAGTTCGGCATCAAGGGTCCGAATCTCGCCATCGTCACCGCGTGTACAACGGGTTTGCACT
>NZ_JAWRXV010001629.1:0-239 GCF_046534875.1 Paraburkholderia sp. SIMBA_054
GTTCTCCCCGAAATAGCTTTAGGGCTAGCCTTAAGTGTAAGAGTCTTGGAGGTAGAGCACTGATTGAACTAGGGGTCCTCATCGGATTACCGAATTCAGTCAAACTCCGAATGCCAATGACTTATCCTTAGGAGTCAGACTGCGAGTGATAAGATCCGTAGTCAAGAGGGAAACAGCCCAGATCGCCAGCTAAGGTCCCAAAGTGTGTATTAAGTGGAAAAGGATGTGGAGTTGCTTAG
>NZ_JAWRXV010001630.1:0-239 GCF_046534875.1 Paraburkholderia sp. SIMBA_054
GATCGCCGACCACATCCGCGCCTGCTCCTTCCTCATCGTCGATGGCGTGCTGCCGTCCAACGAAGGGCGCGGCTACGTCCTGCGCCGGATCATCCGCCGCGCCCTGCGCCATGGCTGGATGCTCGGCGTGCGCCAGCCGTTCTTCCACAAGATGGTCGCGACCCTGTCCGGGCTGATGGGCGAGGCCTATCCGGAACTGCCGGCCGCGCGCGACACCGTCGAGCGTGCGCTGAAGGCCG
>NZ_JAWRXV010001631.1:0-239 GCF_046534875.1 Paraburkholderia sp. SIMBA_054
GGTATTTTGCTTTTTGAAGGAATGACATGCGACTCGCTGATTTCATCCTGCGCGATATGGAGCGCATCCTGGCGCAATGGGAGGCGTTCGCCGTGACATTGCTGCCCGCGGCGGCACGCCTTGATTCGCTGGCTCTGCGTGACCATGCCCAGCCGCTGCTTGAAGCCATCGTGGCCGATCTGTCGACCTCGCAGACCCGCGAAGCGCAATCGCACAAAGCATGGGGGCGTGGCCCGCAG
>NZ_JAWRXV010001632.1:0-239 GCF_046534875.1 Paraburkholderia sp. SIMBA_054
CCCAGTTCGGCGACCAGCGAGGGCATGTAGACGCCGCCAGCCTTGAAGTAGCCGCCCTTGGGATCGAACACGGCCTTCATCTCGTCGACCAGGAAGGTGACGTCGCCGCCCTTTCGGAACACCGCCGACATGATGCGGGTGAGCGCGACGATCCACTGGAAATGCTCCATCGACTTGGAGTTGATGAAGATCTCGAACGGACGGCGCTGCTCGTGCTCGGTGCCGGCGTTGAGCACGAT
>NZ_JAWRXV010000248.1:0-462 GCF_046534875.1 Paraburkholderia sp. SIMBA_054
TTGGCTGCTTTCTCCAGCAGCTTAAGCATGACGTTAACGCCAACGCTAAAATTGGCGGCAAAGACAATCGCAATATCGGCGGCGGCGTCACGAATCGCCTGTTTACCGGCTTCGTCAAACCCCGTAGTGCCGATCACCATCCCTTTGCCATGCTGGCGACAAAAAGCGAGATGGTTCAGCGTACCTTCCGGACGGGTAAAATCGATAAACACATCAAAATCATCTTTTATCGCATCAAGGCTGCTTTGCACGGTAACGCCTGTTTTCCCTGCACCAGCCAGCTCACCGGCGTCGCTGCCCAGTAAAGAAGATCCTTCGCGCTCCAGCGCCGCGCCCAGCTGCACGCCTTCTAATGCCAGCGCCGCCTGAATCAACTGGCGGCCCATACGCCCCCCGGCTCCCGCGATGGCAACGCGGATGTTTGCATCATGCATAGCTATTCTCTTTTGTTAATTTGCATAG
>NZ_JAWRXV010001633.1:0-239 GCF_046534875.1 Paraburkholderia sp. SIMBA_054
GAAGAAAGTAATGTTTTTGCAGAATAATTAATCTTTTCTATTATTTCTAATAGGGCTGAAGGTAGTTGGAGCTTGTTGTTTCGTGTTACGAAGGAATCGTTTTTATCATTCTGGCAGGAGAAGGGGGAGCAAGAACGGAAAAGGTGGGATGGCAACATAATAAAAAGGAGTGATGGATCGATGAAATCATTAAAAAAAGGGGTATTCACCTTATCATTGGCGGGGGCACTTGCTTTGAG
>NZ_JAWRXV010001634.1:0-239 GCF_046534875.1 Paraburkholderia sp. SIMBA_054
GGGTGGGCCTATTGGGTTTTCAGGGGCAAGGCAGGTGTTCATGGATATCATTGACAACACCAGATTCCCATTGTGGAAGCGTATTGCCTGGATGATAATGATCTGGACTGCCAGCGTATGCGTACTTGGGACGATAACGATGATCATACGCTATTGGCTCATCTAGTACGTCTTGCACTCCGGGATCGCTTCTATTGGGCAAACACTGGAAATTGGCGTATAGTTGGTTTTCGTAAGGC
>NZ_JAWRXV010001635.1:0-239 GCF_046534875.1 Paraburkholderia sp. SIMBA_054
GGAGCGTTTCACGGCCGAGTTCGGAATGGGATCGGGTGCAGCCGCTCCGCCATAACCACCAGGTCGGCGAAGAACACAAATATGAGAAGCTGGTTGTCTTTCGTGCAGATAATTCAGCGATAAACGCTGATAAACAATAAGCACACGACTGTGTGCCGGCCGGAGGCCGCGCCCGCGCAGCCGTTTGGCGGAGCCAAACTGGCGTGAGCGCTATAAATTCATCGAAGTTTGTTCGATGG
>NZ_JAWRXV010001636.1:0-239 GCF_046534875.1 Paraburkholderia sp. SIMBA_054
GTGGATATCCGCGCCGGCAGCTCTGGCCGTCCGGCTACGGCGCTTCGTCGCCAGCAGTGGGCGACGATCCTGCCTCAGTTGCAGTCGTCCGTGATGACGATCGGCCAGCTTCGGCAGGCGACTCCCGCTGAGATGGCCGACAGCCTGGAGCAACTGGTCGTGGAGACCATCCAGCGTACGGGAGACACCTCGATCGATCCCTACACCTTCATTCCGCAGGGACAGCCGCAGCCGGCGCC
>NZ_JAWRXV010001637.1:0-239 GCF_046534875.1 Paraburkholderia sp. SIMBA_054
TTTGCACGTCCTGAACGACGAGCTTCGCTTCGCCATTCTGCGTGATAAGCAGCGGCTCGCCAGAAGCCGTCAAATCCTTGACGATCTGCGCTGCGTCGCTTTTCAGGTAGCTGATTGGTTTTACGTGGTCTGCTAGGCGCATGTCTGATCCTCCGTTCGTCACCACATTCAGGCCAAATATAGACTAAATTCGGTTCTATACAAAGTCCTGAATCAGCCAGCAGCCATGTGATCTGTCG
>NZ_JAWRXV010001638.1:0-239 GCF_046534875.1 Paraburkholderia sp. SIMBA_054
GCTGGAACTGCTGGCCCTGCGCTGTAGCGGCGGCTGAGATTTCGCTCTGGACTCCGGCTAGGATTTCGTGAACCTGACGACCGTAGGCGACCGCCTTTTCCGCCGCGGGCTGGGAAAGACTCGCTTGCAGTGCGAGCAGCTCACCCGGGTTGCCGCCCGACATGGCTTTAGTGACATTTTCGTGGTTTTGGACGATAGCCGCTTTACTAACCTGCAGATTCAACGCGACCAGCTTTTCG
>NZ_JAWRXV010001639.1:0-239 GCF_046534875.1 Paraburkholderia sp. SIMBA_054
GCGCCGCAATGCTCGGGTTCGAACTGCGGCGTTCAAGGTCCGCCCGCCTCGAGCGGCACGGCGGCCGCGCTGTGTCCGGCCACCGCCGATATCGTCAAAAGCACGTTCCTCGGCGGCGCCGGCAGCGGCGAAGTGGTCCAGTTGAACATAGACGCGACGGCGATGACCTACACGCTGAAGTGGCTCGAATCGCCGATCCCGCTGCGCACCGGCACCGTCACGCCGACACGCGCGGGCAC
>NZ_JAWRXV010001640.1:0-239 GCF_046534875.1 Paraburkholderia sp. SIMBA_054
GGATGAAGCGCGGCGCGCACCTGATCAACGCCTCGCGCGGCACCGTGGTCGACATCGAGGCGCTGGACGCGGCGCTGCGCGAGGGCCGTCTCGGCGGCGCGGCGGTGGACGTGTTCCCGGTCGAACCCAAGGGCAATGGCGATGCCTTCGTCTCGCCGCTGACCGTCCACGACAACGTGATCCTGAACCCGCACGTCGGCGGCAGCACGCTGGAAGCGCAGGACAACATCGGCATCGAG
>NZ_JAWRXV010001641.1:0-239 GCF_046534875.1 Paraburkholderia sp. SIMBA_054
CGGGCTGCGCATCGATTTGCACAAAATAAGAGCACAATGGATATCAGACTTGCTTAAAGAAGCAACACATCTCGAGATGGATTTTTCATCTCCTGACATAGAGAGGAATGAAATCCTCATTCTGACGCGAAAGCGCAATTGCCCGTCCGATAAAGGATTGACGCTAACGGCTCAACCGATAGGAATGATTGCATTAATTGCAGGAGGCGTCATGCGCAGCACCAAAGTCATCCATATTG
>NZ_JAWRXV010001642.1:0-239 GCF_046534875.1 Paraburkholderia sp. SIMBA_054
GTGCTGTTCTCGTCGGTTGCCGCCAGTCGATGCCTTCCAGCAGCATTGATAGTTGTGCCGGACTCAGGCAAATAACGCCACCGTCGGCTTGAGGCCATACGAAGCGCCCCTTCTCGAGTCGCTTCATCAGCAGGCACATGCCATCGCCGCTCCACCACAGCACTTTCAGCAGGTCGCCGCGCTTGCCGCGAAACACGAAGACATGTCCGCAGAAGGGATCACGTTCCAGCACGGTCTGC
>NZ_JAWRXV010001643.1:0-239 GCF_046534875.1 Paraburkholderia sp. SIMBA_054
CCGGAGAAGCCCTGGCTGGCCGCGGCCAGGGCCGGCAAGGCGAAGTCGTCGGCATCCAGGCCGCGCCGGCCCAGGTGCAGGCGCAGCAGTTCCACCCGGGTATCGGGCGCGGGCAGGTCGACGAAGAAGATCTCGTCGAAGCGGCCCTTGCGCAGGAGTTCGGCCGGTAGCTCGTGGACCTGGTTGGCGGTGGCGACGATGAACACCTGGCTGCGGCGCTCGGCCATCCAGGTCAGCAG
>NZ_JAWRXV010001644.1:0-239 GCF_046534875.1 Paraburkholderia sp. SIMBA_054
CTTCCGGCTGCCGCTGCCACCTGCAGGGCGGGTCTGGCCCACGCCATCGGGCAAGGCGCGGTTCCTGCCGTTCGCCGGCCTGGGCGAGGATCCGGACGGCGCCGGCGACGGCATCGTCCGGCTCACCACGATCCGCAGCCACGACCAGTACAACACCACCATCTACGGCTTCGACGACCGCTACCGCGGCGTGTTCGGCCGTCGCGACGTGGTCTTCATGAATGCGCAGGACATGGCCG
>NZ_JAWRXV010000249.1:0-459 GCF_046534875.1 Paraburkholderia sp. SIMBA_054
CTTCGAGCCGCGCAAGTCGGCTCCGTCGGGTAACGGCCGTCCTGGCTTTGGCGGCCGCGGCCGTCCGGGCGGCGGCAATAGCGGCGGCCGTCGCTTCGGCAGCGGCTCGGGCAAGCCGGCCGGCAGCGCAGGCAGCTCGCGCAGCGGCAGCGGCAATGGCAGCGGTTGGGCCGGTAAGCCGGCAGGCAGCGGTTCGCGCGAAGGCTACGGCGGCTCGCGTGACGGCGGCTACGGCGCACGCCGCAGCGACGGTCCGCGTACCGCGCGTCGCGGCAGCTAACGTACGCAGCGCTACGCTCTGCGTAGCAATGAGTTGAATGACCCCGACAGCGCTTCATCGTCGGCTGGTCGACAGAAAAACCGGTGCCCAGGCACCGGTTTTTTTTCGCCTGCGACGCATCGCCGCCTAAATTTCACGATGTGGAAAAATTTTTTGCGTCGTAAAAAATCGTGCTGCAG